>JBHLSA010000097.1:0-6663 GCA_048882025.1 Candidatus Thorarchaeota archaeon
CACCAAGCATCTCAAAAAAACACTCTGCGACCCTTTAAAACACTCAATGCTAGCAGGCTAAAGCTATGGTGTCGTTATAAATCCTCTACTTTCCTCTCCAACCGACTCAAAACTACAGTAGTATCATCTCAGCCGCTGCCTCGTCCCCGCGCCTCACCGGCGCCTCGACGCCGCCCCAAAGGGAAGCACACTCGCCTGGGAGAAAGGTGTGGCTACAGATTTCCAGCGGGGATATCGAGGTTTTAAAATTCTAGGCTTGCATTGCGGCTTTTCCTCGTTGAAGCCAAGTATGCTTGTTCCCGGGGTAACCTCCGGAGACAGGAGGTTGAGTTCCTGTCACCTTTCTCGCTGCATAACGTACCGTTGTGGCACCTTATAATGGTTACGTTTCAGGGATTGAGCAGTGTTCTGTGTTGAGGAAAAAGGATTTAAGTCGGCTTCATTTTTTGGTTAACGTATTTAGAGATATTAAATTTGTAAGATGAGGCTTTAGTTGGTGTAATACTGGCATGCGTTATCTGTTTGGTATTATCCTAGCCAGTTTGTGGGGGTTCTTCTTTTTTGTTATGGTGGGCTTCATGGATTCACTCTTTCCTTCTTTTTTTAAACCTGTATTCATAATACTCTCTTCGCTAATGATATTGTTCTTGAGTGAGTGGTGAATGAATACTGATTCGTGTGCTTATTGCTATGTTGCGTCGAAATATTCATGATCATGTTGAGTGGCCGGTGAAATTAGAGGAATTCGTGAGATTAGGAGAGGCTGCTGGATTCGAAGTTATTGAGACGGTGTTACAAACTCGAATGCATGCTCATGGTGGTTATTTGTTTGGCCGTGGGAAGGTATCGGAGATAGCGACGCTAGTAGAACTTGAGAATATCGAAGCTGTAGCGGTTTATAATGAACTGACGTCGATGCAGAAATATAATTTACAACGCGAGGTAGGCGTACCCGTGTTTGATCGATATGAAGTCGTTCTACAGGTATTTGATCAAGAAGCCCGTGATAGAGTATCGCAATTGCAACTGGAATTAGCACGCTTACAGAAGAGCTATCCCTTTGTAAAAATTACCGAAAGTGAACGACTGTTAAAGGAACACCCTGCACGGCGCGGTGGGCGTGGACCCGGTGAGTTTGCTTATCATGCTCAGCTCCGGGGGGTACGGAAGCGGATTGCGAAAGTAATCTCGGAATTAAATCGGTATAGGCAACAAAATCGACGACGTATGCGAAAACGGCGTGAACTCGGTGTTCCCCTAGTCTGTGTTGTGGGTTGCTATAATGCAGGAAAGACGAGCCTCTTCAATGCATTAACCGGTGCTGAAAAGGAGGTAAGTGATCGCCCCTTTACTACGCTTGCTTCCAAGTGGTCAATGGCAGGAAATCCGGAAATATTCTTTGTAGACACAATTGGCTTTGCTCTGGATTTGGATCCTGAACTCATTTCTGCCTTTAAGTTGAACTTGGATGATATGCGTGACGCTGACATCTTGTTGTTAGTTGTAGATATTGCAGATGCACATCAAGTCTTGAAGATGAAGCTGGAAAGCTCCTTATCAATTCTTAATGCAACAGGTATTGAAAACGCACGTATTTTGATAGTACTAAATAAAACGGATTTAGTAGACAATAGCGTTGAAGAAGATATCATTTCGTTTATTGAAACCCAATATGGCTTTGGAACAATAGGTATCTCGGCACTATCCGATTCTAATCAGGACGATCTTGTTTTCCAAATTCGTGAACTATATAGTGTTGTAGGTCCCAAGCATTTACCTACTGAGAAAGACTAAGAACTAACAAGGTTTTTCAATAATGTAGAGGGACCAGATTAACGAATATTTCATAAAGAAGAATCTGTTACTGAGTAGGAATATCTCCGGTGAAAATTGTGGAAAAAGATGTAGCTTATCAGCACTGGATAGATGCTTTGGTCAATGAAATCATTGATTACTGGGGAAATGATGCTTCTCAAATTAATTGCAGTTGTGGACTTTCTGTTTCAGGATTGCAGCATGTTGGAAGACTTCGAGGTGAAGTCACGCTAGCAAACACTGTGATGCATCAGCTACGTGCCCGGGGTTATCAAACTCGGCACACAATTGTACGATATACGAGTGATGAATGGAAAGGGAAACCGGGACAATTAGCACAATTTTCTAATGCAGAGGATGCTAAACGCTATATCGGTCGACGATTAGTCGATGTTCCTGATCCGCTGGGTGAACTCCCTAGCTGGGTGAACCGATACTGGCTTGACTTTGGAGACTATTTAAACCATTTTAGCCGTGATGCTGAACCATTGAGTACACATGAAATTTACACTTGGTCAGAAATGCATGAAATGGTACGCTTTGCGGTGGAGCACCGAGAATCTGTTCGAGTTCTTGTCAACAAGTATCGTGCTCGGAACCCCTATCCAAAGGGTTGGATTCCCATTGATGTCGTCTGTGAACAGTGTGGCAGGATAAGTACTACTACAGTCACGGCAGTCGATTTAGATGCCTATACAGCCCAATATCAGTGTGATACATGCAAGATTAAAAGCTCCACAAGCATTGAAACTGGAAAATTATCTTGGAGAATAGAATGGGCTGCACTTTGGCGAGTTCTTAATGTAGGTTTTGAACCTTTTGGAAAAGATCATGCTACACCCGGAGGTTCACGTGATAGTGCTAAAGAAATCGCAGAATCTTTCTTTAATTTTCAACCTCCCGTTCCATACCCCTACGAATGGGTCGGGCTCATTGAGAACGGCGTTGACAAAGGGGATATGGGCAGCTCTGACTTCAACGGCTTTACGCCAAAAATTTGGATTTCTGTGGCTCCAGGTAATATCTTACGTTATATTTTTTTGAAAAATAAACCAATGAAACGTCTCACTCTTGGTCTCGAATACGTTCCCAATTACATTAATCAATACGAACGTGCTGAACGCATCTACTACAAGATTGAAAAGCCCCGTGCTCCACACCAAGAAGTCGACGATATATGTCGGAGCTTCGAACTAGCAAATCTTGATCCATTACCCAAAGAAATCCCCCTTCAAATCCCTTATCTTCATGCTGTTCTACTCACTCAGATAATTCCATCTAAGAATCTTCCAGATGCGGCTATCGATAAACTCGCAACAAGTGAAATCATTCCCTCATCCCTCACAAAAGGTCAACGCGAGGCTATCATCACACGACTTACCCAGGCACAAACTTGGGTCGAAAACTACGCACCGGACTCCTACCATATAAAAACACTTGATGAACCTCCCCTAGACCTTAACACTCAGATACCTTCGGAGCTGCGCCAACTATATCTACAACTCTACAATAGGCTCAGCCCTCAAAAGTGGACTGAACACCAAATTACAGAGGAAATGAAAACCCTAACAAAATCCCTCAACAAAGAGACACAACGGGCTTTCTTCCAGTTTCTCTACCAAGCCTTCTTTGGGCGCAACCAAGGACCTCGAATCTCAGCATATTTTGCTTTCTCAGAACCCAATCTAGTCCGGAGTAGACTCCAATATCTTGCGATGCCCCCTAAATGAGGGCTAATTAATATAAACCGCCATTCCAAAAACGAGACGCAACCTATTTATGCACAAATCCACACAGTCAGGTTGGCACTAATACTTGTTACTTGGAGAGATTTGAACAATGTCAAAACCCGCAGTCAGTGCATTCCGCCAAGCAGTATACAACGAAGCAAAAAATTTGAAAATCCCCATTGTAGATGAACGTGCGATTGACAAGCTCGGACTGAATAGAGGCTCCGTTGCTGCTACCGTTGAGATGAAATATCAAGAGGGACAGGAGATGAAGGTGAAAACCTTTCTGGCGGTAGCAAAGTACCATACAGCACTTGTGATCTATAAGGATGAGACTTTCTTCATTATTGCGAACAATACGATTTGGCGTTTGTCCACATAGGGTTGCCTGATTTGTGTAACCCTTACTCACATTTTCTTCCTTCTTCATCCTCTTATAAGAGGAGCTATAATCTTACTGCGGATTCAGCTTTAAGAGAAAAATCGCCGCTTTAAAGCGTTGAAGTAAAAAACGTGCTAGGCGTTTAGGTTTCGAAGATTTCTTTGATGCGCTTTATTTCCGCCATCATTTCATTTCGTAAACCTGCAATACCAGGTGGGGCTGCGGCTGCTGGTGCTGCAGGGGCTGGGGGACCAGTCGGTGCGGCTGCTGGTGCTGCGGCTGGAGGTGCACTTGGTGCCGCTGGAGGTGCACTTGGAATTGCTTTGGGTGGACCTGCAGGTGGTGGCGCACTAGGTGGTCCTTTAGGTGGTGCAGTAGGAGGTGCAGCAGGTGGGATACTTGGAGGTTCTTCAGTTGGTATGAGGCTGGGTGGTTCGGCTACGGGTGTGGGAGCAGATTCGCCTAATAGGATTGATTCTACAATACCACCAGTGTCTGCTGTGGCCATCGCTGCGCTGTCACCTTCAAGGAAATCAAATAAACTTTCACTGGTCGGACCACTGGTGGCTTCCGTAGCAAGCAATGGAGTAGCGGCTGCAGACATGGGTGTTACTTGAGCTGTTTTTAAGTCTCCACGAACTTTCTTCAGACTCGATTGAAATTCAGTAACTTGTTTTGCGACAGTATTGAGTGCATCAGCAAGGTCATTGACAGCTTTAGATAAAAATTCTGAAACACGAATTAGAATGGCTTCCTTGTCTGTGCTAGACATTCTTACGACACCCCGCCTTCTCCTATGGTCGGGTTACTGCAAGTTAGGATGTAATAGGCTTACATATAAACTTTGTTGAGTCCTATTCGTCACCTGAACCAGTTTTGCGGTCCGCTCCACCTTTCAAAATTCCTGCAGCCTTTAGAATATGCGCGTGATCGAAAGCTAATTGTTCTGGTGCCGTAAAAAATATCTGGACCTGACTAGCATCACTCGCTGCTCTGAGGGTTCCCCCTATAGGAGTGGCTAAGAAGGCAATACTAACAGTATGACCTCTCGGATCTCGCCTAGGATCTGAAAAAACTCCAATTAATCGAGTTACGACTACTTCAAGCCCTGTTTCTTCTGCCACTTCACGAATGAGGGCTTCTTCTACGGTCTCACCTAACTTTACAGTGCCCCCTGGAAGAGCCCACATGTGCTTGTAAGGGGGGTGGCGTCGTCTAATGAAGACAATGCCCTGGTTTGCTAGCTGAATGACTGCATCAACTGCTAGGACTGGTGAATTGGTTTGTGCAGCATTCCACAAAGTATCGGGACTCATATTCAGTGTACTCTCCCATGATGTTCTGTGAAGGTGCAGGTTCGGAAATCTTTTAAGCCTTTATGGGTAACGCCCAACTGACAAAGAATGACAATCGAATCTTGGCAAGAACCCAAACCCACAATTGATCAAGTAAGAAAACTAGTTGAGCGCATCCAATCCTATGTACGAACCAGCCGAATTATGGGTATGTTGTCAACTGTTCTACTACTTGTTCTAATGATTCAACTTGGTATTCTTGTTTATACCAATTTTATGCCAATATTTTGGGGAACACCCCCTCTTCTACTCCCGGATTGGTTTTACTATGTCTTGATGATTACTTTTGCTCTTTCCATGGTAATTTATGGTGTGGCAGGGACAATTAATGGTCGTCTAAATCGTTATCTTCTTGAATACAAGAAAATCGGTGTCGTCGTCCAACTTCGATGTGAAGCTTGTAATCGACACTCTGAACGTGTTTGGGAAAAGGACGATTTCATCTTCAAGGAAGAGGGTATATGTGCTTGTGGTGGGAAACAGTTTATCTCTCAGATGTATATAATGCCATTACCACTCAAGAAAAAAGACTCTGAACTATAAAGGCGCTAAAAGAACGAGTAATTATCTTCAAGCAGTCTTATGAAGATTAGGTTATCAATACTGCTCTAAGGCGGAGTGTATCTGCACCAATTCGTTTTTGTTTTGTTATCTTGAATTTCCCTAGTTCACCCGTCTGGTTCACATGTGGTCCATTACAAATTTCTTTTGAAACATCTCCGACTGAATAAACCTTGACTTGATCTCCATATTTTTCTCCAAAGAATCCCAAAGCTCCCTGTTCTAAGGCTTCTTTAGGTGACATTATTTCAAATCTTATTGGAATATTCTCTTGAATGATCTCATTAACCCAATCTTCAACTTGCTTGAGTTCATCTACTGTAAGTTTTCTGTTTAACTGGACATCTAAACGAAGGCGATCTTGGGTGATATTGCTTCCCTTTTGATAAATAGCAGAGTCAATAAACCGACGTAACGCTGCATGAAGCAAATGAGTTGCTGTATGCAATTGTACCACTTCTTTTGAATGGTCAGCTAATCCGCTCGTAAATTTTCCTTGGGTTGCATCTCGAGAGAGCTGGCGGTGGCGTTCAAACTCTTTTCGAAATTCTTCTAAATCCACTTTCTGTCCATGCTCTTCTGCAATCTGCATTGTCATCTCGATAGGAAATCCATAAGTTGCAAACAACATGAAGCCATCTTTTCCAGTTAAAATGCCCTTTTCCTTAACGATACGCTCTGCAATACGCAAGCCTCGTCGAACCGTTGATCGGAATCGCTTCTCTTCTTTGTTAATTTCCGCAAGAATGCGATCTTGGTTGCGACTAAGCTCATCATATTCTTCACTCAACGTATTCACTACGGGTACTACAAGATCCCC
>JBHLSA010000098.1:0-6644 GCA_048882025.1 Candidatus Thorarchaeota archaeon
CAATAAACATCCAACCAAGCCAGTAAAAGAGGGAGAATCTCCAATCCATAAAGATATACCAGAACACGAGGGCTACGATGAAAATGATGATGAAATTAACCAAACCGGAAACAATCCAGTTCCAGCGACGCTCTGTGATGACTGGACGCCACATCTGTTTTTCCAATGGTTTTTCTTCTGTCATTGTGTCAACACCTATTGACATTTTGACGATTCATATATCGTGCAGTTAAGATATTTAAGCGTGGATGCAGCACCCTTTCAATGTCTATTTGGAATAAAGAGGGGCTATTATGCCAGAGGCTCGGATAAGTGATGAGATAACACTTTATTATGAAGAAAATGGTAAAGGCTTCCCATTACTCTTAATCCACGGATTATTAAGTGACTTAACCTGCTGGCGATACCAGGTTGACTCTTTTGCTCGAAATTATCGACTTATCACAGTCGATTTGAAAGGATTTGGCAAATCTACTAAACCTCGTAAAGAATATCGGGTTCACTCACATGCAGACGATCTTGCTCATCTTCTTCAAAATTTGAATATTTCCAAAACTCACGTTTGCGGGCTTTCGATGGGAGGAATGGTTGGAGAGGTGTTAGCTATAAAATACCCTCAATTAGTAAAGGGATTAGTCCTCGCTGATTCTGCTGCAATGATAGCCGATTATGCAGTCAGTGATAGACTCACGCTAATGGCTGACCACGATATGAATTGGTTTGCCAACTGGGGGACAAAAAAAATTTTACGGCTTGCCTCGGATGAAGCAAAGAATCACGTAAGGGAAATGATTCGCCGAGTAGAAAAAACGGATTATCGGCTAGCCATCATTTCTACGGCCGGGTTTAACATAGCAAACGAATTGAAGAAAATCAAATCACCCACGTTAATTATCCAAGGGGAAAAGGATGAAACCGTTCCAATGTGGCATGCTGAACAACTGAAAAGCTGGATACCTGGTGCCAAATTTGTGATTATGAAGGGGGCATCACACATGACGCCAGTAGATAATCCCAAGGAATTCAATCAATTGGTACTTGATTTCTTAGCTGAGATAGATAGCAACCCAAGTTAAACGGGTTCTTAGAAAATCTTAGGTGAGCAAAAATGATGAATATCTCACCGCCCAAAGATTGGCAATGGATTGGCGATTGGATTGGTCGCCGCGCGTCATTAACACCAAACCGTGAAGCGCTTCTCGACCATTCGACTAGCCGTCGTTATACTTACTTTGACCTTGACCAAAGAGGAAACCAGCTCGCCCAGCTACTTTCACAGGAATATCACATTAAAAAAGGTGATCGTGTTGCATTTCTCCTCAACAACCGCGTAGAATGCCTTGATGCTTTTACGGCATGTGGTAAATTGGGTGCTATTCTGGTCCCTCTCAATGTCCGGCTAACTGCCAACGAACTCCAAAAATATATTGAAACAACGACACCCAAGCTTCTCTTGTATGAAGGCATTTTTGATAGTGTAATTGGTGACTTTCGTTCAAGGGCACCTAGTATCAAACACTTACTTGCTATCGATGAAACGAGTCTAGCAAATTCCCAGTCCTACACTACTGCTCTCAAGACACAACCGACAACTCCGCCATCAAGACCCACTCTGTCCTTTGAGGATCCATTTCTCATTTTGCCAACAGGAGGTACAACAGGATTTCCCAAGGGGGCCGTGCTCTCTCATCGGCATGTATTCTGGAATTCGGTAAACACGATTGTGTGTTGGGGTGTCAGCCCTTCTGATATATGTCCCATTCTCTTTCCACTTTTCCACACAGGTGGTTGGAATGTCCTCTTGGTTTCCCTAATACATGTCGGTGCACGTTTCCTTCTTTGGGCAAAATTCGATGTAGATGACACACTCCGATGTATCGAAGAAGAACACTGCACCATCATCATTGGTGTTCCCACTATGTTTCATATGATGATAAATAGCCCAAGATTCGCAAAAACGGATTTTGGCTCTGTGAGATTCTGGCTCAGTGGTGGAGCTCCTTGTCCACTTTCTATCATGGAATCTTTCTGGCAACGTGGACAAGAATTCGCTATGGGTTATGGCCTTACTGAAGTAGGCCCAAACAATTTCTTCATGCCTCTAGGAGCTGCAAAGAAGAAACCAGCGGCGGTTGGCTTGCCATTTTTCCATAATGAAGTTCGTGTGGTCACAGATGAACTGGACGATGTTCCTCGGGGTGAAGTTGGTGAATTGCTCTTGCGTGGCCCCCATGCCTTCAGTGGCTACTGGAAAAATCCGCAAGCCACACAAGAGACCATTGAACCCGATGGCTGGATACACACAGGTGATCTCGTCAAAGAAGATGAAGACGGATTTTACTATATAAGTGGGAGGAAAAAAGAGCTATTCATCTCAGGTGGTGAAAATGTATTCCCGATCCAGATTGAAAGTGTCTTGGATTCGCATCCTGCGGTGGACGAGGCTGCAGTTGTTGGGATGCCTGATACGAAATGGGGCGAAGTTGGGTGTGCTTTTGTAGTCTTAAAAGAGGATTCAGATGTGACTGAAGCTAGTCTGATTGAGTTTCTTCGGTCGAAGTTGGCGAAGTACAAGGTGCCCAAAAAAATCATCTTTGTATCGGAACTTCCACTCACTGGCGCAGGTAAAATTAACAAACGTGAACTGGAAAAGTATGCTCTCAAATTTAGCAACTAGTTGATCCCTGCTCTGTAAAACGCATATTCTAAGAATAAGTAAAAGCTATTTACCCATCATTGGGCAAACAGGGGCAAGAGCCGTTTATCACACGGATTCATTCTGCTGCCATCTAGGTTGACAAATCCGGATGGGGTTTTATTTTGATTTTTCAGCTGGAGGCCAGCTTCCTTGTAGTTGTCGAATTAGAACAATCTGTCCAATATGATAGCTATTATGTTGAATTTCAACGATTATCCCTTTGCCAAGTGGCTTGTTCCCGAAACCAGCTATAATCTTCGTTAAATCCTTCGTACCAATAATTTCTTTGAGGTCATTAAGGCTAGCTGTGAAAGTAGTAACAAGTTTTTTCCATTTTTTCTCTGTAAAGTTCGAATCTTTCGCTGGCCAATCGGTGTCTTTTATGGTATTCCAATCAATCTCTTTTCCCTGAATGGCTTTGAGCGTAATATCATGCCAAAAAATCATGTGGAAGACATGATCCTTAATAGAATGCATATTAGGGTGTAGGCTGTTTTCAGCCTCCTTCGCTGTGATTCCACGAAGGGCGTTCAACATCTCGGTGTGAGCTAGTTTTCCATAAATTGCTCCGTTTAAGGCTTCGATAATCCAATTGGACATATGCAGAACTTCACATAATCTTTGATGTTATCCCTTGAGTAATCAGGTAGAATAGGCTTTCCACTCATCTACTACTTAGCCCCACTCTTCCATCGAAAACCATCCTTACATCTACAGAAATTTACCACCCAAGATAAAGGATTTAACCAAAATTCTTCACTCGAGGAAAATTCTAACTTAATTGTTCTCAGGTAACTAGTTCTGGATAAAGCTATTCTGACATTTTTTATTGGATTAGTCACTAAATTTATTTTTATACTAAAGGCTATTATTATGGGCAGGGAATGTCGATGTTTAATAACAGATTTCCTAATCAGAAATGGATACTATCTTCGTTCTTGTTGTTGATTTTACTTTTCCCTCTTTTGGCCCCAATGACAGGATTTTCAAATATCGGAGATAGCATCCAAGCACATACTAAGAACACTAGCGACAAAAGTTTTGTGACTTCACCATCAGTTGATCCTCCAACGATGCCCATCTCTTCTCGAGGGCTGAAAGTCACAGGACCAGTAGCTATTCTAGAAGATACCGATCCTTGGGGATATAATGATGTTGAAACCATTCTCATGACCTATTCTAACATGATTGTACACACAATTCCTTCTGCATCCTTTGGTGGCTCTCTAAGTCAATACCAAAAAGTCATCATATCATCTCAACAGCTTGCCCCTTTTTACACAGCACTTGAGGCCGACAGACCTTGGTTAGAAGATTATGTGATGAATGGGGGAATTTTAGAAATTCACGCTGCCAGAAGCTCAGTACCAGGTGACTATATATTACCAGGTGGTTTTGGCTATATCATGAATCTCACGAAAAACATCGAATTTTCTGATGTTGGCCATTATATCCTCCACAATCCCTTTGAAGCCAACGAGACCGAACTTGATAATATAGTTTTTTCCGCCCATGGTTATCTCAATAATACTGCAGGTGCTTCAATTATAATAACCGATGGTGCAGAGCCCGTCCTGATTGAAGCCCGATACGGTTTTGGATACATCATCATCACAACGCAAACCGTTGAATGGATTTCTGGAAACGGCTACAGTGACTTTCTCGAGAACCTGGTCTGGTATGCCCCTACTCACGAAAGCCCCTCGGATGGTGCTTTATCAGGCCCTGTGGCTATTCTACAAGACATCCTTCCCTGGGGTGAAGATTGCATCGAGCAAATCCTCAATAACCTCGGTATCACCTTCGATATCATTCCTTCAGCAGACTTTGGAACAACGGACCTCTCGTCCTATCAAAAAGTTATCGTCGCCTCATCCCAACCAAGTGGCTTCTATACCGATATTACTGGCAACCGAACATGGTTGGAAGCCTATGTGAATAACGGTGGTATCTTAGAGATTCATGCCGCATCGATGGGTGACTGGATTCTACCTTTTGGGGCAGGCTTCAACTACAATACGACTGACAGGATCGATATCATCAACCCATTCCACCCAACATTGTATCATCCATATCCGATTCGAGAACCTGAACTAGAGATGTGGTACTACTCGACCCACGGATACTTCAATGACACAATGGGTGCAATACATCTCCTCGAGGATGGCTTAGAGGCTGTCTTTTTTGAGAATGCCAGTGGCGATGGGTTCATCATCGCAACCGGTCAAACAGTCGAATGGGCATGGGACCACAATTACAGTATGTTCCTTGAAAACCTCATTCACTATGTCCCCTATCATCAAGTCTCGCTTCAACCCGGTGATTTCATCGATACTTACTGGGATATCGGCACTGATTACTACAAGTTTAATTTCACCTGTGGAAACTACTTAGATGACTGGGTCATTAACATGACTCATAGTGTTCAACGATTTCATTCCGATGATACAATGTACGTAGATGACCGGCATTGGATGAACCTTCATACAAATACACGGCTTTCTGATGCTGGAACCTCCTGGTGGTCATCTGGTTATTACTTCATGGTAATGATCCCAAATTCTGGACTCACAATCGGTTCGATGATTCCTGTGTGGTCTTCGTTTGGTATTATTGTTGGAGAAGTGGCTCATGTTTGGGTGAATGGCATCAGTTATGACTGTTGGAATGTATCTTGGGGCTTTTTTACCTCCTTTAGCTTATTTGATAAAGCTTCAGGTGTCATCCTCTTCACTTCTAATCCTGTGTACGATTTACACACTACTGCAACAAATCTCGTTGTACAACCCCCAACTGTCACAGTGACTTATCCTAATGGCGGAGAAACCCTGAATGCTTCAATCATCATAACCTGGGATGCATTCGACATAAACGGCGATACGTTAACCTTTGACATTGACTATTGGGATGGCAGCACCTGGACAGCATTAAGCATCGGTCATACCACGACGAGTTTTTCATGGGATACGACGACGGTACCAAATGGAAACAATTACCGAATCAGTGTAACAGTATACGATGGTACCTTTACCGAAGTAGATGAATCAGATGCAGTATTCACCATTGATAATCCAATTATACTGCCTCCACCGATTCCGGGATTTCCAATCGCCGCTATCGCCCTTGGTACAATAATCGCGCTTTCGTTGGGCATTCTTTATCGTCGACGAAATCGGTAAACTAGATTAAATAGTGGAGGAAGCTTCCTCCACTTTACCTTTCTTTTTTGATTTGTAATTCTGGATAAAGATTTTCTAGCATTGTACAAGATTTGTTTATCAGGGTTTGCTTAATGACTGATGGATCCAAGATCTATCTACAATCACCAATCATTAAATTAGATCCCTATTTTAAATAGGAGAGATTTTACATATTTGAAGAAATAGTTTACAATTATACTAACTAGGATTTACGAATAGGAATCAGTTACTTTTAAATTAGCCAACAATACAAGTTCATTCGCAATCCCATTACGGGATGGAGGGAAACGGAATATGAATAGTAAAAAACTACTGATAATTATACTAGTGGTCATTATTGCTGGAATGCTCTGGACACCTTTTATACAACTTGATGACAGGAAACCCTTTTCGCTCGGAAAACTCCCCTCAAAGGAAAATCGGAGTAATCAACCACTTACAGTTGCCTCGAACAACGAATATTCAACGGTTCCAGATTCAAAAAGCAGTTCTATTGCAGAGCCTTCTTCTTCACAAGTTCCCATTCCAACGGCACCAATTGTTGCTACAGTTGAGACAGACAAACGAATCTATCTCCCCTCGGAAACAGTCACAATCCATGGAAGGGCTTTCACTCCCCAAACAACAATAACTTTGAATATTACACGCCCTTGTTTATGTGGAGAACATGACTCCCATCAGGACGTCTGGAATGATTTAACAACTGATGTCAGCGGCAACTTTGTTATGGGCTATCAACTTTCTGG
>JBHLSA010000099.1:0-6521 GCA_048882025.1 Candidatus Thorarchaeota archaeon
CCGCTTTCTTCATCGAGAGCATATGCGAACATAAACGTTCGATAGGCCGTATTCAATGGTCGGAAAATGAAATAACTAGGTATTGATGCAAAAATGCTGAAGAAGATCGCAAAGACGATGCCGGCAAGCAGAGCAAGGAAGAAGTCTACCGAAAGGATGATGGCAAATACATATCCGAAGAGAAAGCCTGCGGCAAGGAAACCGAGAGTCAGTAGGCCACCAAAGAAGCTGAACACGGTGGACACTCCGGTTTCAGCGATGTAGACATCAACCAAGTATTGCCACGTGACGTGCACGGACCGCTTGATGGAATCAATCAGTCGCCGTCTTTCGATAATGATCGCGGGAAGGGTGAAGTAATTGATGAACCGAAATATGGCTCCGATGATTCGGGCAAAAATACCACCAATTACTGCCAAGATTCCGCCCTGTCGCGCGGTTCCCTGACGAATCGCACTCTGCCCAACCGATACGGCGGTTCGGAGTGCGGCAAACTGAATGATCGTGCCTAGGACTTGTCGGACTTCGCGCACTCCCCCACGCAGGATCGGGTCTTCTTCCCGATACCAGGTGTGGGCAATGGAGATGTTAATGCCATCGAAGATGTAGAAGACGGCAAAGTAGACGAAAAGATACGGAATCTGCATCAAGATGCTCAATAGAAAGAAGATCCACGAATCGGTCGGAATCCCAATTGACGGTAGCCATGTGTACATGGCCCCGTAGGTGGCCATCATGAGAATGCCGGTCAGCAAACTGAACACCGCCGTGACCAATGGGACAATGAACATTTCTTTTTCTTCAAGTAGCAGTTGTGCAGTGAATTCCACCAGTTTACCTGCTCGCTCGATTTTTTGTCGACGGCGGAACCAGACCCAGAACTGAATGATTCCAATGAACGGAAAAATCAATCCAATAAAACCAAAGGGTCCTAAGAAGAGAAAGAAGAAGATTCCGATCGCGATCATGAATACGGCTTGGAGAACCCAAAGAACCCGCAATGTTCCTGCCGCAGCCCGCTTCATTAATTTAAGAATGATATAAGCGAGTCCAAACCCCAGGACAATAAGGAGTGCAATGAAGACCAGACCTGCCCACCAGTACCCTGCAAGCCATGGAAGGGCAAAGTTAATGAAATCGATGATGATGGGCAGAAAGGGCGAAACCAGGAACAACAAGTTGTAGAACCCAAAACCGTACAATAGAACTATTCCTATCGCTAACAGAATGATTGGACCAGCGGGTCCACGCTCTCGTACTCCTTCTTCGGATGGCATAGGCACCTGTATCCTTGTCGGTAAGGTAAAAGCCTTTGCTTTCTCAGCCCTTGATTTGGAAGCAAATACATTCTTGGATTCATGATTCAAAACAAGGCAGACTATGTTGCATAAATCACAAGTCAGTTTCTATGAAAAAGAGGAGGGTGGGTGCTAGGTGCACCCTTTCACAATAAAGTGTGGTCTCGGCACTTTACGGCGTGGTGCTAGGGTATTCCACTAGTTGCCAAGATGTGGTTAATCACGTGCCTCTTCTTTGGAGGAGAAAGCCGATTAGGATCAAATACCAGCTGCTAGTGAGTAAACTCACAATTGTGAGCGCTAGTTGACTGAAGAACGAATCGTACCCTGGGAGCATGAAAAGCATACTGCTGAAGAGCAGTGTCACCCCGATAGCCCAGATTAGGCCGCCAAGCGTGATTATCCAAGTTCCTATCAGTTTGGGGGATCCGCGGTTTCGGTCTTCTCGTGAGTAGTGAATAGTAGCATACAGGGGAAGCAGTATCATGTAGAGGATGACAAGGACGAGCCCGGTCGCTAGCCATGCTGTCTCATATACGATTGCAGAGATGGCTAAAGCCCCAATCATAAGACCCCAATAGACGATGACTCCAATGAGGGGGAGAATGATGATCCATTTGCGTTCGTTGAAGAAATTAGGAAAGGCTAGGATGAAAGCATAGAGCAGGATAAGAAACATGTAGAAGCCTTTCATGCCAAAGTCAACATACTCTCCCCATAGCGTCCATGCACTGATGGGGAGTATGTTTAACCGCGTCAACTGGACTACTACTTGAGCTACAAGCACGCTTACAAAGATTAAAAAACCTAGCAGTGCGAGCACCCTCTGTCTGCCAGAGCTAGTCATTAGACCCCACACTGTGAGGATAATCATCAGGACCACTGGAACTAGACTTAGCAGCCCCAAATTATTTACAAACAGTTCAAACTGCATAAACAAAACACCATCAAACCGCGTGCTACAGTTTAACTACTATATAAAATGATGTAACAAAAGCAACGTCTTCGATGTCCAATGACAACTCTTAACCCATCCTTCCACGAAGCCTATCAGCTTCTTTCTGAACGCTGCTCCAGAATTCGAACGAAAAACGACAAGCCAACCCTACAAATCCTCTACTATCCGTGGTTCCCGGATGATATACTCCCTTTCGTATCGCCACCATTTCCTCTGGTATCTGAGGCGGGAATACCTCCTGAGGAAACGTCCTTTTCAGAGTGGTTCACAAAGAGTAAGAAATTAGGTCTTCTCCCAAACACCTACTGCTTCACAAATAGCCTTGCCTGCTAAAAATCCTGAGGCTTGACAGGGATCGAACCCATGTCCAGGTTGTGTCCATTGTCCCGCAAGCCACAGATTCGTAATAGGGGTTTTCTGAGCAGGTCGCATCGGACCAATTTGGTCAGGTATAGCATCATACCCATATGCCGTGCCCCACTCCGTCCAAAGATATCGCTCATAGGTTCGAGGAGTTGCCAGTTCCAAATGATCTACTTGGCTCTCCAAATTTAGCCCCAGCTTCTCTTCTATGAAGGTCAAAATTTGCTGAGTGGCCTCTTGCTTCATCTGATTATACTGTGGTGTCTTTCGTGCCGGCCACCGTTCAATGGAATCGAGCAAGGTTATTACGACGTTACTTTTTCCTGCGGGAGCAAACCAAGAGCTCCCTAACTTTGTATAGTTAGTTAATATCAAACCAGCCGCTTCGGGGCGTCCCATGGTAATGTGCTCTCGAAGGCTGGTTACCAAGGTCTTCCCTGGAAACCAAAAGCGTTCATACTCAGGTAACTGGTCACTGACATCTCCATCGATTCCTAAAAAGAGCGAAGTAAAGCTTAGAGTGCCTTTCAGTTGAGCTAACTTCTGCCCATACTCCACGATAGGCGGAGCCGGATGGCCTTGCAGCCGTTCACGAAAGAGTGGTCCGGCTGACCCATTCCAAACGAAATAGCGTCCTTGCACCCGTTCTCCATCAGCTAGCACCACATGGTCAGCTTGGTTTTGCTCAATGTGTACGCGTTCAACCGGGGTTCGTACCCGAATCTCAGCTCCCGCTTCTCCTAGTCGAGTAGCATAAGCTTGAGCCAGTGATTGTGACCCTTCATGGAGCTGCCAGCCACCCTGTGTTAGGTAGGCGTGAACGCCGAACGCGAAGTTGATGATACCTTGGATATCAGGACCCTGTCCCAGCCAATTCCACGCCGCTCCCACGGCCAGTTTCGCCCCCTCATGGTCTTTGAAGAAATAATCAAGCGCCTCTTGCAGCGTCTTCATCCCCCAGTCCATGAGAAATCGAGGCGCCCCCTGTCCCGGTGGGGCAAATCCCATCAACACCATAATTTCTTGCACGAGCGTCTCGACGAATTCAAACCACGCCCGTACATTCGCCACTGCTTCAGGAAACGCGCTCTCCATCGCATTCTTCGCCGCCTCCCAATCCATGGGCATATGGAAATCCAGACTTCCTCCACCCGGAACTTCTTCCACTTGGACCCGATACCATTCCTTTAGTTGAATCGGTCGAATCAACGGCAGCACATCAAAAAACTGAAGAATTTTACTGTCCTCTGCTTGCCCATTAATCGCATGCAACGACACTTCAAAGTTATACCCCTTACGCCGAAAACTCGACGCACACCCTCCTACTTTCGAATGCTGCTCAAACAGCACCACATCCAATCCCTGTTTTGCACAAGTCAAGGCCGCAGCCAACCCACCTAATCCTCCACCAACCACCACAACATCTCTAACCTTACTCATCCGCTTCACCTTATACACCTTCAAGCCAAACCGCCTGTCCTATTTATGGCTTTATTTTTTACAACTCAAGGAAAAGAACAAGGCGTCGTCCAGTCAAGGGGATTATACAACATCCGTGTTTCCGATTATTACATCAAGCTGCCCTACCACATAAAGCCTCCCCTGATATTCTCACAGGAGAAGCTTCGAGGCACTGGGTTAATGCCAACCCAGTTGTGAACCGGCTTTCACGAGTGGTCTGTGTGGGTGCCTTGCTAATCTCATTAGGGGGTAAGGCATACCTTACCTAGCTGGCTTGCTCCACTGCAATCAAGATGCCTGCCACGAGGATCAACACGCCTCCAATCAGATATGCCCCAATCGCCGCAATCACCCCGAAAATAATGAAGTAAAGGGCCGCTGCCTGACGATCTCGGTCTACCCGCGGCACACAATAAAACAGTACCAGGAACCCAAAAACTACCGCCACAATCGCCAAGGAAAACCACAGAACACTCTCCGCCGCAATCCCACGTGGTCCACCCCACTCCTCATACAGGACTAGCCCATTCAACACAGCCGCCAGAAACCCTAAGATAATACTTACAATGGATCCCGCTCTGGCCAAAATTTTCGCTGTATCACTCAACGCCATGATAATTTCCACCACTTAGATGAACGAAACCATCAATCTAGAATCAACAATCCCTTTACAGATAAAACTTCTCCATATGAAGAAAATGACCCAAATGAGCGTATAATAATGAGGTGACAACAAATGGTCGTCTACTCCAACAAACTGTACATTACCATCAGGTTCCCAATCGCGATTGATCCCTCTTAGTGCATTTCAGGGCGGTGAAACAACTGAAGGCTTTAATAGAAGAAGCCATGGAAGGTAGCGCGGAGGGATTCTTCGGAATGCTTTACATCCCTGAAACACCACTACATTTTGGACTTATACTTATCAGCTGGATAATTTTACTGCTAAGCGTCTTGGTTGGATTTTCCGACACTTCCACCAAGAAAAAACGGGTTGCCAACCCGTGGCTCAACTTCTTGTGCTTTTTCTTTCTGTTCTTCACCTTTTCCATCCTCTTAACCATGATTTATCAACTCCCTGCCACCGCCACCGCTGATCAACTCATGCCCTACTTCATGGCGTTATGGTCCTGTTATGCAATCTACGGGTTTTTTGTCATTTTCTATTTGTTCAGCACTGAGTTTTTCCAAGCACCACTCTGGCTTCGCTACCTGTTCTTCATTGGCACCCTTTCCTTTCTTGCCTTATTATGGATCTTGGCAACCCCCACCACGAGCTTCCTTGTCTTTGATGGCGCCATGAACTGGCTTGCCATGCCTCTAAGTCTCCTAGCCTACGGCGGTTTCCTCTGGATCATCTACCTGCTAATCTTCCCCCTCTTCATTACCTACCGAGTCAACAAACACCGCGAACACCCCATTAAGACAGGCAATTGGCTCATCTGGCTGGGCGGTCTCATCGTCGACATCGGGGCCCTACTCATCGCCCTCATCCTCTTTCTCGCCCCCTACGTTCTCATCGCCCTCATCCTCACTGCCATCGGCATGGTCATCACCCTCATCGGCGGTATCATCAACTACCGCGCCAAACCACCCCCAACCCAACCCTAACCCCTCATCCGCCCAGAATCTTACCGAACAGCTTCTGGGCTACTTCCCTTTTTTTCGAAATCCGTAAATATGGAAATCTTACAACCACTCCTTGGGCACTTCTTTAACAAAATTGAAGAGAAAAAAGTGGGTCACATGACCTATTTCTTAGCCATCAATCCTCGTTAAAAGTCTGATAATACTGAAAGAACATGGTGGGTTTACGATGATTGTTGGAAAAAACGCTGAAATCGCCTTGAACGCGTTGCACCAACAATATGGGCTAGCCTGTGAACCGCTCGGAACGCCACCTATAAGACGCAAGTATTCGACTGCACGCGATGTTCTATGCGGCAAAGGGGGGACCACGAGCATAGACTGTAAGCTGTCCCACGATGGTCGCTATTCCTATCGTCGACGCATACACGGTGATGTTATACCCACCAGCCGCATTGAACCAAATCGTCGCGAAGGTCCCAGTCGTGCTAAATGCAAGCGACTCAACGAGATGACCCGTTGCATTCAGAATTGTAACACCAGCCCCCAACGCCACAATATCCGTCACTTCAACCACAACCTGCATCTGCGTCTTCGGAAACCCAACAACCAATTCAAAAGTTGAAGATGCTACTCCCAATCCAGAGGCGTTCACAGGTTGCGACAACACAGCACTAGGATACGCAAGTCCCAACCAAATCCCCGTTGGAACGATGATAATCAACGCCACAACTAAAACAATCTTCAAACTCTTACGCATACCACATCCTTCCCAAGATTTGAACCCCCTCTATCCCCCTTTGTATCGAAAGGGGGAGGAGAATTTAGTCCTCCCCTTTAGGAAAGAGGAGTTA
>JBHLSA010000100.1:0-6439 GCA_048882025.1 Candidatus Thorarchaeota archaeon
ATTAATTCTAGTTTAAAGGAAATGGAGAAAGTTCTTCAACAATTCCAGCAAAAAGACGACGAGTGTTAAAATGAGGGGTTAAGCGGATTCTATTATTGTGGATACGAGTTGTTCAATCGTAACTTGTCGTTCCAATTTTACCGCGCCATAATTCTGTAGTGTAAAGTAATCTAACATGGTCTTAAAGACTGATTGGTGAAGTAATGAAGCAAGTTTTTCAATAGATTGGTGACCGTCAATTACTTCTAAGAAGGGATGCAAATATGAGGGAACACTATCTTCAGGTGTGGTATGAATGCGGATGGGAACATAGAATTCAGAGATAGCAAGAGGGCGAAATAGTTTATCAACCATTGGCAGAAGCTCACGGAAGTGACCTAAATCACCTAGCCAGTTTTCTAAAAGTTTTTCATGTTTGAGTTCAATTATCGCTATTAGATCCCGCATTCGTTCCCGAATCGCAGATAAATCATCAGTAGAAAAAACAGCCACATAGATGTTTTTTCCATACTCTAGGAGAATTTTAACATCTTCACGGTCGATAATTCGTAACCTTCCATCTTCTCTTTCCAAAGCCCGAACTTTTTGCTCTTCATCAGATATCCGCCCAATGAGATCGGAAAGAAACATGCTTACAGCGGAAAGAAATCCAGTTACCAAATCTGGTTCCATGTTTTCGATTTGAAAATCTTTCTGGAGTATCGTTCGCCCGTCTCTGTATACGACGTAAAGGCTGTAGAGTCGTGCCATGCTAACTCCCTTTGACGCGATGAATTGAATACTTTAATTGACTGGTGGTCTCTTAAATAGCTACTGTGCTTTTTTGTGAAACTTATGAAATATGAAATTAGTATTAGAATCGGCGTTGAGCAATTGAGCGGATTTCAGTTATAATCTCAGTAGGAGTAGATAGTTCATCACCTAAGTATGTACGTCCTTGAGTGATGAATGCCATATAAAAAGCGAGGAAGGGGATTAGTTTGTCTTCTTTAATGCCTACTTCAATAGGGTTGGAAATATCGAGTACTTGGCAGCGTTGGTGAAGCCAGTTTGCAATTACATCATGATGGCGTTTTTGTTTTACACGGAAGAATTCGTGATGCAGGTTTATTGTCACAAGAGGAATCTTTGAGTTTGCTAAAAGATGACATTGATGGAGAACATCAGCAATCGCTTCTGGTAGACCAATGTCTGGGGTTTCAGAGCCAACTAATTGAATATTGGGGAGAAAATCACTGAAAACTACGACTAGAGGGAAGATACCTGGATTCCGACGCCGTTCACGTTTAAGAGTTTCATGAGCACGTTTTAATCCTGCGGCAAGGGGGGTATAACCAGACAAACGAAGAGTCATCAATTTAGCTACAAGCCGGGTCCAGTTTGCAGTTGGTGCCTGAACCTCAGCAGCGCCCCAATCTTTGAGTGCAATTAAGCCAACACGATCCCGTGTGCCCTCAAGGCAATTCTTGAACGCAATGAGAGATAATTGGAGCTTATCGAAGTTACGAAGCATTGAGACACTTAGATCTACTACAAAAATTATCGTCAAAGGTGTCCAACTTCGAAACCGTTTTTCACGAACGTCTTGAGGTTGAATGCGTACCCGCGGGATCTGATGTGGTGAATCTTCCGCATGTAGAGCCGCTGCAGTGATTGTTGCAGGAATGTGGATATTCCGAGGAGCTCCATCAGGAAGCGCTGAACCAAGCAATACACCACCTTCAGATTGTCGTGCTTGTAATGACCCAGCGCGGCGACTTACTTGACGAATTGACCATTTGGGGGCACGATGGCGTCCAAAATAACGGGGCTCAAGTAAATCCTCGAGGTGGAAGAGGGGCTTACCCTCATCGAGTCGAATCAGATTTGAAAGTGATGAAGGCTTTCGGGAAACTAGGTTGGTTTGGGTAGTAATTTTGGTAGATGAAGGAGGTGAGGTGCTTGTTGCAGGAGGTGATGAGGATTCTCCTTGATGTTTTGCTCTACGAAATTTACCCTTAGAATCGGGTGGTTGCGCTCCTTGTGCCAGAGAAGGCATAACAGATCCCGGGCGTTTATGATGACGAAATACTCGTTCTAGTAATGATATTAAACCAGCTGAAATCATAGCTCCAACTATGAAGTTGATTGGAAAAATAAGAAATGGCAGTAAAAGACCTATTCCTGCTGTCATCACGATAAAGAAGCACACAAACCCAGTATACGAAAGCCTTCCTCCCACCTTGCGTTTAGGCGGGGTTCCAAAAAAACGCTCACCATCCTGACTACTATCTAATGGGTGGTATTGGCGAAATTTACTGGTGAGTTTTTGGTGATCTTCCTTTAAAAGAGGGTCTTTATCTTTAGATCTAGGATCTTTTGTTTTCACCTTCTTTTTCGCTTCTTTCATCATTTCGCTAATATCTTCACGGGTTGGTGGTTCAAGGATACCTCGTTGACGGGTTCGATGGCTAAGTGCCAAAGGAGCTACGACTTCAACATCTTCGCTAGTTACCTCTGTGCGACCATCAAAGGCAGCAAAAGCCATAGCGGTTTTAGCGATAACGATATCAGGTCTAGCTCCATCGACCTGTAATCGGGCAGTTAATTGCGCGATAATTTGCATAACGGTATCAGAAATTTGGACATCATTCATCTTCTCCCGAGCAGTAATGATTTCTGATCGTAACCGATCTTCTTGTTTAGCCCACGTTTCAAGCATTTTTCGTGGATTACGTTCAAAATCGATGTTTAAACGAATGATATCAGCACGTTCTTCTACAGAAAAGGGACGTTGAATTGCTACATGAAGCGGAAATCGATCCAGCAACTGAGGACGCAGCTCACCTTCCTCAGGATTCATCGAGCCTACAAAAATAAATCGAGATGGATGGCTTATTGAAACACCTTCTCTTTCAACAACATTGATACCTGTTGCTGCTGCATCCAAGAGGGCATCAACGATGTGATCCGGGAGAAGATTGACTTCGTCAACATACAATAAATTTTGATTAGCGTTCGCAAGGATTCCCGGTTTTAACGCCGCAACACCATCTCGTATAGCTCTTTCAACATCTAAACTTCCAACTACTCGGTCTTCGGTGGCGCTTAATGGGAGATTGATAACTCGCATCTTTTGCATTTCGGTTTTTAATTTCACATTTTTTTGGAGCTTTTCGGTGCAAGCGGTGCAAACGCCAGTATAATCATCTAATGAGCAACGAAACTGGCATCCTTTTACAATTGGTATGTCAGGAAGTAAAGCAGCGAGCGAGCGAACAATAGTTGTTTTTCCGGTTCCTTTAGGTCCAGTGATAAGAAGCCCTCCGATCCGTGGATTTATCGCGTTGAGTAGCAGAGCAAGTTTCAATTCATCATGATTAACAATTGCTGTGAATGGAAGGACAATGCGATTGCTACTTGATTCATCAGGACCCAATATTTTGAACCTCTACACCTCTTGTTTCTCTACAGCTTCTTATAGAATTTTGGGAAGATGCATGATGAAATTCTATTCAGGTACCAGCCTAATTAAAATGAGGTTCAGGCAAAAGTTTTAGTTAAAGACTCGCTCCGTTATATTTCATGAAATTTCAACCACCGATGGATTTGAGAACTGGACTTAGTGCCGCGTATAAAGCAGCCCGGGATCATTTTCGATATCTGCTTACAGATTTGACACCTGAACAAGCCGCCATGGAAGCAGCCCCAGAGTCACGAACGATAATTTACTATCTCGTTCACATTGCAAATTCAGAATTATATTGGTTGTCAGCATCAGGACGAAAGGTAATTGTTTATGCAAAAGAGGTTCCCTTGAACATAGCGATTGACCTCTTAGATGAAGTGCAGGATCGGATTTTGCGAGAATTAAAAGAATGTTCAGATGAAGAACTTGTCTTTCAACCTCCAACTGAAAAACAGAAACCGAGTCTTGGCTGGGTAATCGCGCATATTACTCTGCATACAATATATCACAGTGCTGAGATCATCTACACCCGGTATGCTGTGGGTGGTTCTGATCTGCCTAATGAGGATATTGAAGCTTCGTGGGGTCGTATGATGGATGCGATTCTTCATTTAATTTTCTTTGTGAAACAATAATTCATCAACTCAAACATGTGAAGAAGAGATAATTTAGGTAAAGGTCTTAGGATTCTGCACTGAGTCCTTTGAGGGTATCCTCAAAGATTGCAAAGGTTGTTGGATCATATAAACAAAAAATGAGACGTCGAAGAGAGGTTTCTTCTTTTTTCAGATATTCAGTTGCTGTTGAAAGAATAATTTGCGCCGCAAGATTCTTGGGAAAGCCAAATACCCCAGTGCTAATTGCCGGAAAAGCAATGCTTCGTAATTTCTTTTTCTCTGCAATTTTCAAAGTACTACGAACAGCTTTAGCAAGTTTGTCAGCCTCACTGCCTTCTCCCCATCTTGGCCCCACGGCATGAATTACGTACCGAGCTTTCAAATTTCCCCCATTTGTGATAACCGCAGACCCAACAGGTGTTCCTCCAATATCATCGCATTCACGTTGAATGGATGGTCCACCGCGGCGGCGGATCGCGCCTGCGACACCTCCCCCTAGTTGTAATTCTTCATTAGCTGCATTGACAATGGCATCTGTGGCCAAGTCAGTAATATCACCTTGGACAAGTTCGACGATGACCCTATTGATAACTCGCTGCATTCTCCAACACCCATTCGACCAACCACTAGTTTCACACAGCCACCTATTTTAGCTTAAACCTTTTCCTTCCAAGGAAAAATCTTAGAAAGCCAAATCATCATTGTATTTAGATGGTTATGGTAGAAGCGGAAGCATTCCCCACCCCGTTATTCCAGAAATGAGAATGAAGATCCAGCTAACAACAATAAAGAGCAATCCTGTGATAAGAAATCCCTTTTTTGCTCGAGGATCGACAAGACCCAGTTCTTTATCTAAATATTCAGTTCGAAAGCTCATCCGTACATAATAGATAGCGGCGATAGCAGCTGGAACCCAAACTAGATCAATTATTGTCCAAACTACTCCAATCGCCCCAGCAATTCCGAATAGGTAGAAATCAGCAACGATAAAGGCACCTGTCTCCCAAATCACACCAATTATCATGGCTAATGGCTCTCGAATACGTCCTAGGCTTTTGTTCCGCCCAATATATCCAACAATAAGAGCTTCAGGTCCACGTACAGCAACTATTCCAGGAATGAACACTGCTGGCCACCCAACCGAGGAGATGAGAACGCCTTTACCGATGAGTTGACCAATACATGTTATAATGAGTCCAAAAGCAGGACCATAGAGAATTGATGTAACAAAAATTAAGATGGATGATGTGTCGATTGAACCAAGTGGAGGTGGCAAAACGACAGCAAACATTGCCATCACAGCCATTAGCGCGCCTAGAACGCCTACAGTCGCGACATAGAGAGATTGGGGTGCAATCCTTTCAGTCAAGGGAATCACCTAAGCTCTAGCAACGCGTTCTTATACATGATGTATATAAGACTTGTGTAAAAAGGCGTAACTTGAAAAGAAAGGATTAATCAAGAACAGAGCTGGTGTCAAGGAATCGAGGATTTGCGATGGTTGAACGCACCCATAGTCTAAAAGAGCAATTAAAGGCAAACATACATGCTATTGTAAAAACGGCTGGATTTGAACGACTAATTCCAGAAGTTGGGAGCAATTTTGTCGGGTGTCTATTAGGCACGACGAAGCTCAAAGAGGTGGCAGGATTAACAGGACGAATCATTCTTGATCGTGGCAGACCAGTGGCGATAGGAGACGTGGATTTTGGCTGGGCCCCCTTCATGGGCCAAGTGCTTCTGAAAGCCCACAGCTTGAATAAGCAAATCCTATCAGCGATATCAGTGCGTAACACACCTGATATTGTAGATGCTAGTCGTCATGCGAATCTACAAGTAGTAGGATACCGGTTACCGGAGAATAAACCTCCACCAGATTGCATGACATTAATGGCTCTTAATAAGTTGGGTTTCGTGCCGGAAGTTCTCTTTGATTGGGGGGCACACGGACTTGAACCATTAGTGATTGTATTTGGCTCAAGTCCTCGAGAAGTGAGGGTCCGTGTTCAAAAAATCATTGGAGAATTGCTTGCCAGTGAATAAACAAGGTTATTCGGGGGAATTGAAGAGGAGTTCAGAACAAAAGCAAGCGATTCGTAGAGCTTTTGGAGCACTGGCACAGTTTTACGACGTTTGGTATGATACTCCATTAGGTAAATACGTGTGGTCTGTAGAAGCCACAGCGATTAGAGAGTTGCTTCCCGAAAAAATGGGAGAAATTATCATTGACGTTGGTGTGGGTACCGGGATGTCATTATCAGTGCTCCGAGATTTCTTAGGCCATTTTATTGGTGTTGACATCGCTTGGCAAATGATTGAGAAGGCTCGCCAGAAAACCAAGAATTTCATCAAGTCTCATCTTGTTCTGGCGGAT
>JBHLSA010000101.1:0-6404 GCA_048882025.1 Candidatus Thorarchaeota archaeon
GCCAACATTACAATTACTCAGCAGCTAACATTTGCTTCCTTACCTTATGCTATGCCTTTGGGTCAAAACTCCACCCTTGAATGGACTGATGATCACAGCTGGCAAGGCCTTCGATTCACACTACCACAAAATGATTTCTATAATTTCACTGCATTTGCCGGATTAAATTGGAGCACGACAGCCGGTTATTCTGGAGAATTCCTTTACACCCTTGAGTTATTAGTCATTGATCTCGAATACGGTCAATATCTCCCCTATAACATTTGGCACCCGGGCCACACAATTCCAGCAGGACCTAGTGTGAATAGCAGCATCAATGGACCCATGATTAATCAAGAAATCCTCAAAGGCGGAGACTACTATCTGATTGGGTTGAGTGAACAATTTACCTATCTCAATGGCTCCGTGGCCAACTTCACCATGAGTGTCTCACCGGTACCTACACAAGTCCTACTTCCAGGTTGGCCCCTTGAACTCCAATTTAACACCACACCCAATGTTCTTGAAACCTACTTGGCGGTTACTATTCCCGAAGGGCATTACTTCGATGCTTACTTCTCAAACCCATCTGGCTCCAATTGGACAGTCTGGGGACAAGATGCATGGACTCACTCATTTACCGGACCTTATTTTGAGAAATATGACGATCCAACCACGATTTATAATGAAAGTGAAACCCTCGAACACGGTTGGGCAACTGCCTATGGAATGGGACAACCCACGCCTGCATTGGAGGGGAATATATACCTTGAACAGTGGGTGGCAGATGCCACCTATACAGTTTATATCAATGGAACTAAAGTCTCAGCAATTCCTCCAGGCGGAATGACAGTCGTTAGCAGGTTCAACACCTTCTACATTCGTGTGCAAGCCGCGCCAACCAGTAGTGTCCACAGTACTACTTTCAATATTACTGCCAACTTCAACATTACACCATTTCCAGAATTAACCACAAATGGTCTTACATTTGAATTCAATGGTACTGTCGGGCCATTTTACCATCTCTTCGCAATCTCTGAAGCCAGCGGTGCAATTTATGAAACAAGTGCTATCGCATCTGATTATAACACAACAGGAACCATCCGAATTGAAGATGTGCCACAACCCAGCCCATACCTTGACTGGGAATGGATGGCTTTTATTGCACCACCACTCGGAATTACTGATCCTCCAGGTGGAACCGGATGGGCTCAGAACGTCAATGACTCAGCAACCTTGACTTATATTGCAGTGCGTGATCGAATCAACTACCTTTGGGTTCAAGGTCCTGGCATGATAGGCGGTGATATGACTGAATGTAACGTCAGCCTTAGCATCACTCCACCCACGCCCTATTTGCCTGGCACAGTTGCCTCTACCACCCTACATGACAACGAATTCGCAAGCTTCACCTTCAACGTCATTGCTGGTAACAACTACTTGCTCAACTTGGAACTGAGCGCTGATGGAACAGTTGTCTATGGTTACTTTATCGATGGTTTTGGAAGTACACCCTTTCTAATCGGCTCTATCTACCAATTTATCATCATCGCTAGTCCTTCAATGCCTTATAGTCGAACCTTCACTGCAACCTATACTGCTCGTACAACTGGCCGCGTGACCTTCATTGTGCTTGGTGATGGGCTGGTAAGCTTCATCATCGGTACTTTGGAACCACCACTTTCACCGACTACTATCGGAATAATCATTGCAGCTGCAGTCATAATGTTAGTAGTTGGAATACTCATTGGCTACCTCGTCTTCAAGCGACGCATATTCACTCGGCAATGAAAGTCACCAATCCCAACTTATTCCTGAAGGGGGCAAAAAAGAAACCAAATGCCCCCTCCGCTCTCTTTTTTTATGTTTCGATACCTTATTGATGACGACTATTTGATATCAGCTATTACTTGTAGATTCTTGGCCTGAGACCTTTCCAAAGTCGTTTCCCTATTGCCTAGTCGTTTTGATTCGAACAAAATCTAGGGAAGCATAGCACAGACGAATTCAACTTTCTCAAATCATAAGAGAATAGTTTTAAACAATAAGAACATTCATAAGTGCAGAACATTCACTAACCCTAAAAAAATTCACCAACCTATTCTAAATTGTTCTTCAACAGAATGAAATCACTATTTATAGCGATGTGCTAAACGACCATGATCGACCCTGATAACCGTACATTTCGCAGTTACCTCATTTTCTTTTGTGGACAACTGGTTTCTCTAGCTGGCACAAATATCGTCAACTTCAGCCTAACGTGGTGGATTACAGTACAAACAGGCAGTGCGTTTCTGCTGGGATTGTCTGCATTTTTTGCTTTTGGAAGTTTTATCCTAATCACCCCTATTGCAGGTGTGCTGGTGGATCGTTGGTCGCGAAAAAAAGTCATAGCGATCGCGGATAGCTTATTGGCTTTGTTGAGTTTCATACTCGTTATTCTCTTCGCACTAGGTATTGTCAATATTATTCATGTGTTAATCATCCAACTAATTGGAGGTATGCTGAATGCCTTTCATCAAATGGCAGTTCAAGCGATTCTCCCAATTATGGTTCCTGCCAAACACCTCACTAGGATGAATAGTGTGCAATACCTCGCTACAAGTCTTATCCAAACAGTGGGTCCCCCCATTGGGGCACTAGTATTTGTCCTTCTGTTTGGGAATATGGCTCAAATTTTGATGATTGATATTAGTACATACATGATTGCTATTGTCCCAACAGTCCTAGTCTTTATCCCTGTAGTAAAAATCAAGAAGGCAACTGAGAAGACATCCTTCAGACAGGAATTCAGTGAAGGCATTACCTTTCTAAAACAGAGAAATGGCCTCATTACACTTTTAGTGGTTTTCGCGATTACGAATTTTCTTTTAGGGCCAGTGAATGTATTACTTCCGCTCTATAGTACCATTCATCTAGCTATGGGGGATGAAACTCTGGCTGTTTTTCTATTAAGCGGATTAATGTCATTGTTTAGTTTGAGCATGATGATAATGTCGGCTGTTCTATCGGTTTGGGGTGGTTTCAAACGAAACATCATTGGTATTTTCTTAGGTATCTTTCTTGGTGCTATGGGAATTGTAATACTCGGATTAACACCCTTTGGAGCTTATTTGATTGCCGTGGTAGGAGTCCTGTTAATCGGCTTAACGATACCCATAGCAAACATTTCGAGTCAGACCATCTGGCAAAAAGTGGTTCCCCCTGAAAAAATTGGTCGTGTCTTTTCAGTGCGAACTACTATTGCACAGTTTACTGCACCCTTTGCGTTACTTCTTGGGGGAATATTGGCTGAATTCATCGCAATCCCTTTACTTTTCGTGATATTCGGCTCCACCCTAATGGCGGCTCTTATCCTATCCTGGATGCTAACGAGTCTTCCTAGAGTGGAACAACAACTCGAAGAATTTATTGAGAATACATCGAAGGGAATCGCTGAGGAAGAAGAGACCACTGTAAAATAACCCTACTCCGAACGAGAAAAAATATGATCCATTTTGCACAGGATAGTTATCTTCAGTGAAGGTCAGAAAAAGCCTTTAAAGATTAATCCTCAACAATGTTTATCGTGCTACAAAAGCCTCAAGTCTTTTACAAAACGTAGTATATTCTGTATCACAACCTTGAATAATGGCAAATTACCCATTCGCAGTTGCTTCCAAACGTATTTTGGGCGTGTGTAGAATTTCAAATAAGCCTTGTAAAGACAGTTCTGAATGATTTGTTTTGAAAGACCTGGAAGATTCATTACCGGTTTAAGAACAGAGAAATCTCGCCATTTTAATTTCGCTAGCCAACCATTCTCGTTAGCCACCTCATACAATGGCGTTCCTGGATACGGTGTACAGACAGTAAATTGAGCGAGATCAGGGTTTAATTGGCAGGCAAAATCAATTGTTGTCTGTATTTCTTCTTTTGTTTCACTCGGAATCCCGGTTACAAAAGATACAATTGAACGAAGCCCTGCGTCATTTAATGTCTTCACAGTCTGCATAACCTGTTTCAATGTGATTCCCTTACGCAGGTAATTAAGCACCCGTTGACTTCCTGATTCCGCACCTACATAAACGGTGTGACAGCCAGCATCCTTAAGCCACTTCGCCATTTCAGGATGCCGGGCCATGATATCAGCCCGCGTGGAACATGTCCACCCAACCTGGCATCCATCCGATTGCATTTGTTCACAGATTGCATGTACTCGGCGATAATTGAAAGTAAATAAATCATCAACAAACTCAATCTCCCGAACTCCAAAATTTTGTTCGAGAAACCGGATTTCATTCACAACATTTCCTGGTGAGCGCCCTCGCCACTTCTTTCCTACTATTCGGGACGAGGAACAGAAAATGCAGCCATATGGACAACCCCTGCTCGTGATCATCGTTGCCACAGGTAAATCGGGACCAAAATAATTTGGTAAATTGAGGAGGTCATAAGCAGGAAAGGGTAAGGTGTCAAGGTTTTCAATGTAGGGCATATCGGGGTTACGAACCGTAGAGGTATTCAATCGGAGGGTAATCCCGCGCACATCGAGATAATGCCCCTTACTGGCATAATCGTCAAGTAATTTGCTCATGGTTATTTCGCCTTCACCACGAACGACAACATCAATCTCAGGGCATTTATTCAAGACTTGGAAATCTTGGAAAGTCACATGAGCACCTCCTACCACCACCAGCACTTTGGAATCGAATTGTTTAACCAAATTGGCAGTGTGATAAACATCTTGAATGGTAGGGGTAGCTTGACCACTAATTCCAACTACATCAGGTTGAAAAGCTTCTAAGAGCTGTAGAAACTTCGTATCCACTGTTCTTTGAAGCAAGCCATCATGAATCTGAACCTCATGCCCTTGGTTTCGAAGGTAACTGGCAATATATCCGAGTCCTAAAGGAACACTCAGAACGCCGAGATTATCTCTAATGGCACAACTTGAATTGGGCACAGTCAAAAGAACCTTCAAGTAGTAACCCCCACGGTCTTGAGCCATTTCAATTTAGCTCGTGTCAACTCAAGCGTTTTCATAGCGACAGATATGATGAAATTAAATTCAAGTGTGATAGAACTGATTGGATCTTTGTTCAATGACACAGCGGCTTTACCAATCATGAGCTTTAATCACCTACATCGCCTTTGATCCAGAGATTTGATTTTTCTTGTGAAGAGGAGGCACAAGTCGTCCAGTCCGATTCATATACTGGCGATATTCGTCTCCAAAGCGAGCAAGCAGCATCTTCTCTTCTTTGGGAATTCGAACAATGATGTAAAACACCATCAAGATCCACGTAATAAAAAAGAGAATATTAGCCGAAATTAGAAACCATGAGAGACAATAGAAAAGGTGGACCGTGTACATCGGATGGCGTACATACCGATAAGGACCATGAGTCACTAGTGTATGTTGTGCCTGAATAGTTAGGGATGGTGAGAAGGCACGACCCAGTGTTGCTTGTACCCACCAGAGAAAAGGAAGCGAGATGACCCCGAGTGATACTCCAATCCACCGAAGCCAATCAGGCAGGACAACTTGAAACCAAAACAATTGTGTAGTGAAAAAGATGTAGAGAACGACTGAGAAGACCATGAATAACGCTTGCACCATCAACAACACGAAACTCAGTCGACCCTCATGTTCAACAGCCGCTCTCAAACGATTACGAATAGATTTTTCGCGATCCGGAGATCGACGACCATAGTATCCGCGGATAATCATTCCGACAATGAAGATAACTAGAAAGAGAATTAGGAACAAGAAATCGCCATTCATCCAGATCGACCTCTGAAAGCAATTGGGAAAACCCATTCTCTTTATACGTTACGGTCAATATTATGACTGACTGGTCAGTTAGATTTTTATACAAGGAGTTCATTTTTTTCATTAATAAGAGGCTGACTAGAATGCCACGTGTACTCCAAGATTATAAACTTCGGGCAAAGAAACGGATTATAGCCGCTGCCATTACGGTATTTGCCAAGAAAGGTTACCATAAAGCGAAGATGACTGATATTGCCAAAGAATTGGGAGTGAGTAAAGGAACCCTCTACCAGTATTTCAAGAGCAAAGAGAATTTGTTTCAGGCGGTAGTTCAAATTCCTCTTGAGAAGGTTGAAGAAGAACCGCTTTCAGTGCTTCTAGAATCCAGCAACTTACTGGATATTACAACTAATACATTCTATGATAAATTATGGAGCACCCCATTGTTTTTCTCTGAACCGAGTTGGCCACCGAGTTTAATGTTTGAAATCGTCTCCGAGGCATCGCGTAACCCTGATCTAGCAAACTCGCTTCAAAGACGATATGAGGAGGCTTTATCCCATTTGCAGACATATTTTGAGGATCAAAAGGAGAAGGGCATTATTCGTCAAGACGTTAATACTTACCATCTTGCTATGGGTTTAATTGCGTTATCGGATGGTTTACAAGG
>JBHLSA010000102.1:0-6325 GCA_048882025.1 Candidatus Thorarchaeota archaeon
CACATTTGCAAAAACAATTGCAGAGTTGGGGCCTTTGGGGTCTGAGTTAGTGGTTGCGACCAAAAGGAAATAAATTTACGTTCCGTTAACATCACAATTTTAAGGGCAATTGTCTCGAACTAGCCAATATAAGATCAATGGGTTGGGGTGCGTGCGGAGGGTACACATTCTATTTGTTTTCTTGGTAATTTCTTTAAGCACGTCCATTTCATTTCTTTCTAATTTTGTTTCATTATGTATTGTGCCAGATGCAAGTCTCATTAAGAATGAAAGTATGGATCCGATATGGAGTGTATCCTACGGATTTTCAGGTAATAGTAGCGGAAATTCGGTTATCAATTGTAGACTTGGAGGATTCTTATTAGTAGGCTCCACTTATCAATATGAATCGTGGGATATCTTCCTTCTGCGCGTAGCAGAAAATGGTAATGTACTCTGGACGCGGACTTTTGGTGGTCAAGCAGCTGATAGTGCGGCTAGTGTCATTGAATGCTTGGATGGTGGCTTTGCCATCATTGGTACTACGAATCAGACAGGCGTAAATCCTAACGCTATCCTGATATGCACTGATGCTAATGGGTATCTATTATGGTCTCAAACGTATGGTGGGGAGTTACCAGTTTGTGGATATGATCTCATCGAATGTGTGGATGGCGGCTTTGCGGTGGTTGGTTCCATTGTGCATGTTGGAAAAAATGGGCCTGATTTCTGGCTTATCCGAACAAATGACCAAGGCACTGTTCTCTGGAATCACACCTATAGTGGCGAAGGAGATGCTGTCTGTTATTCCACTGTAAATTCCAATGCAGGCGGATTTGTGCTTGCAGGAAGTACAGAAAGTAATGATTCAGGCTATGGCGATGTTTGGATCATATGCACGGATTCAATGGGCACCCTTATCTGGCAACAGGTCTTTGGTGGACCTCGAAATGATAATTGTTGTCAAGTAATTAAAACTCAAAATTTTGGTTATTGCCTTGTAGGAAATACTCAACATCCTTCAAATCTGGTTAATAATGCATTTGTACTCTCCACAGACTCTTTGGGAACCGAAATCTGGAATACGACAATTAATGGAAATGTAGTGAATACTGGTAACTCGATTACGCAATGTTCTGATGGCGGATATGTTATCACCGGTTTTGTTTTGGAGTGGGTAAATAATGTAGCAGTAACAAATCTTTATGTAACTCGGCTTGATCTCTATGGAAATTTCCAATGGTCAAAAAGTTATGGTGGATTGAATATCGATATCGGTTATTCTATTATACAGACACCTAATGGCGAATTGGTTGTAGCTGGGATAACTAATAGCTTCGCAGAAGAACATTCCAATGTCTGGCTTCTTCGGATCCCTGATCTTCCATTTATGGAGACGACCAATCACAATTGGGGACCACCAAATTTGTTGCTTATTGGGCTTGGAATTTTTCTTGCCAGCATCATCACGCTCAGCTCTTTTCTTTTATACTCTCGAAGTCGTGAAGAGATTTCTAAAGTGTCTACTGAGCCATCAAGAAAAGAATTAATGATTACCGCTCTTAGCCCATATCCGATAAGTGATTTAAAACCAATTCTTTTCAGATTAATCCACTGTCGGCGATGTGGAATTCTAGCTCCCGGAGTAAATCTTCGCTGTCCAAAATGTAATGCTTATCTTCATCGGTGTGTATTCTGTAACAAACCGATACTTCAAACGGATTATGTTAGTTTTTGCTTCATGTGCGGTGCCCTTGCCCATCATGAACACATGAAGAATTGGCTACTCAAAAGAAGCTATTGCCCACAATGCGGAAAACAGCTACGCAAAGAGTAGTATCTTTGGATTTTAACTCTTGCCTGAACCCTTAAGATTTTTAGCGGAGTATGATTGAACTTCCATCAAATCATTTTTGAGGCCAGACCTGGTTGACTCGATTAAACGGAACCATCCGCACTGTTTTAATCCTTTCAACATATATTGCTGCAAGTGTTCTTTTTCCTATTCCTCTCTTTACAGGCGGCTTTCCTTTTACGAATGCACAACAATTACCCACTGAAGTTGCTAATGATCAGCAATGGAGCCAATTTTTAATTGGAGGTGGTCCAAGTCTTGCCTATTCGGTTATCGAGTGCATGACCGGTGGATTTGTGTTTACTGGGCACATCATCGATGAGGACGCTGGTCTCGAGGATGTCTGGCTAGCAAAAACTGATGAAAATGGAAACCTAGAGTGGAATCATTCATACCCTGATTCAGATCGAAAATGGGGTTATTCTCTTATTGAATGTCGATCAGGTGGTTATGCTATAGTCGGATGTGTTCTTGGGATCTATTCTGATATAATACTACTTCGAACAGATGCTAACGGAAATTTACTTTGGGAAATGACCTTTGATTTTGGTGAGCAGGAAGAAGCTTTTGCTATTACCGAGTTGGCTTCAGGTAATCTGATTATCTGTGGTTATGTTCACCATTATCGCCCTACTAATCCAATTGATGGGTTAGTTTTTTGCACTGATGAAAATGGTACTCTGCTTTGGCAACGGGAATATGGGGGCTTATATGTTGACCGATTCTACTCAATGGCATCATTGATTGATGGACATTTTTTGTTTGCTGGCATAAGCTTCGAAACTGGGCTTGGAGATATGTGGCTGGTTAAAACAGACTCACAAGGAGTGTTAGAGTGGAGTCATACTTACGGGGGAATGGAATATGATCGGTGTAATGGAGTTGTGGTTAGTCACGAAGGCTCATACACTTTAGCTGGAGTAACTGAAAACAGCACAACCTACAGAATGGATGCGCTCCTTATTCGAACAAATTCATATGGAGTGGAGCTTTGGAATCGCACGATAGGGTCAGACTTGGATGAAAATGCTCGTGCTATTACAACCTGTTCGAATGGAGGCTATGCCATCACGGGTGAGGTTTCACAATCAATTAATGAACCATGGTTCAATTTAATGGTGATGCGCTTTGATGAAAACGGTCAACTGATGTGGGAGAAGCATTATGGTGGAGAAGGTAATGATGTGGGTTGGGCGGTTATAGAATGTGCTGATGGTGATTTGGTCATTGCCGGATTAACCTCGAGTTTCGGTTTAGATGGTGGAACAGCTTGGATGCTTCGCATTCCGAATGCTGCACCTCCTGATTCAAATCCTCATGTTATTGATTTGAATATAATCGCTCTAGGCGTTTTCTGCGCCATTCTGATCTTGTCTGTGAGTGTTGGACTCTTCTTCAGAAGTAGGCAAGCCCTTAAAAACCAAATCAAAGAGTGCGTCTAGGACGGGAACAAGCATTATAGGCGTTTACACCTAAGACTAGATGAGGATTACTTAGTAAAGGGACTCCATCAATGACAAAAGTGCATCGGGACCGAATCATCGTGGGTGAACGACCCAAGGTTACCAGTGCAGTTTTAGATGAAACTAACATCTATTATAATTGGAAAACTTCGCTTCTCAACAAGAACTTAAAATATGACCTTTCTCGGTGTGTAGGCTGCAGCCTTTGTTTACCTTGTCCTTGGGATGCTATTACTTTAGGACCTATTCAAGAAGTAGCTTCAGGGCGTCTTGAAGGTTCACCCTTGATAATAATTGATGAGGACAAATGCACATTCTGTGGTCTTTGTGATTCAGCCTGTCTATTCAATGCTATCGAAGCTCGATTTGATGATGTACCCGCCGATGTCCAGTATTCACGATTGAAAGGGAAGCACAATCTCGACGAAGACAAATGTGCTCCTTGTGTGTTATGTGCCAAACTTTGCCCACGGGAAGCAATTGCTGTTGATGTAAAAGTTACTCCGAAAACTCAACTTGTAGCGTACGAAAACATCAAAGAAGCACAAAAGGTTACTACAGGACATCCCACCGCTCAAGGAACAATTGCAATTGATGAAGCGAAATGTACTTGGTGTGGCTTGTGTGAGCTTCTGTGTCCCGAATGCATCACCATTTATTGGATTGATGACAAGCCTAAGCCACCAAATTTCTTACCTGCTATTAGCATTCGCGTCGATACAACGCAATGTGATTATTGTGGACTCTGTGAGGTCATTTGTCCTTCAGATGCAGTAAAAGTCAAATGTAAAAGCAGTCCTCCACGAAAGATCAAAGAACCTATTGTAAAAGGTACAATGACGATTGATGATGGCCGCTGTGTTGATTGTACTCTTTGCGCGATAAAATGTCCTTTCGAAGCCCTAGACGTTACATTGCCATTAACAGGAAAAGTGGAAATTCAACACCTTGAGAAATGTGATCCAACCGGTTGTGTCAACTGTTTCAACATCTGTCCAACCAAAGCTATCCATGCGACTGGTGATAAAGACAAAATCGCAATTAATGAAGAAATTTGTGTGTTTTGTGGGGCATGTGAAAACGCCTGTCCCGAACAAGTACTACTAATCACCCGCGACAGCTATCAGCTCTCCCAGATTGAAAAAGCCCGGGCTTGGGAACATGCACGGGCACGCGTATTCTATGATCACTTGATTGGACAGGAAACAACTCAAAGTGATATCTATGAACGTGTAATCAAAGTACCACCCATCAAACATTCAGCAGCTCTCCAGATGAAGAGCGAGCGATGGACCTCAAATGAGCTCAATCGAAAATCAGCCCAAAAACGGGCGCGAAAATTACAGACACTTATGAAACAAGATTGGCGGCTAAGACTACTATTTGAACGAGGCCGTGTAGGTCCGCTTCGTAGTGCTATTCAAGAAAAAACACACGAACCAACAAAGCCAATCAAACTTGTTATGAGTAAACCAGCAAAACTTACTGCATCGCCTTCTACAACCGGAAAAAAAACTTCGAAAAAACATGGTAAAAAAACGTGAAGAGTCCCTTAAACAGGCGGTTACGGTAAAGTTTCGATAGGTGTGATTGGTCCTTTGCTCGGTTTGATTAAAACCTTTGTGCCTTGGCTGGGAACCATTTTTTCAATAACCGCAAAAGCCCAGGGGCTTGGTTGCATCAGAACTATTCCTTCTGGCTGATTTTCTTTTAAATGCGCTTTCACGATGATAGTTCCAGTTTTAGATTGCACTTCGACGAAGTGACCTTCTTGGAGATTCAATCGAAGTGCATCCCGTGAAGATATAGTAATTTGGGCGGCAGCATTTTGGTATTCCCTTGATAACATTCCTCCGCCGACTTGTGCTACGTCAACATCCAGCGCTCGGGCTAGAATTAACTGAACTTCGATGTGTGGATAGAGAAAATCACGAAGTGCCATGGGCAATCACTTGTTACTATTTTAGTTCACTTGCCTATTATTTCTGCTTTCCATGAGCAAAACGCAAAGCATAATAGGTTGGGCTTTTACAGCGTTTTGTCTTTGTTCATTTAAGAAGTTATTTCCGGAGACGATTAGTTGTGGCTTATGCGTACGGTATTCGTCCAATGCAACCTTTCATGACCTATATTCTCATTCTCCTAAATACTGTCATCTTTATTTGCCAATACATCTTTGGCTACTCTAATGTAATACTGCTCTTTGGTATGATTCCTGCTAAAATCCTCACAGGTCAGAATCTCTACACTCTTGTCACCAGTATCTTTCTACACGGTGATTTCTTCCATTTGCTCATCAACATGTATTTTCTCTACATTTTTGGCAGTATTGTTGAACGCGAAATGCATCCTTTCCTCTATTTCCTACTCTTTCTTTTAGCAGGTATTGTTGGAAGCTTCGGACACATTCTAATCACCTATACAATTGGAAGCGCGTTTGGTTCTTCAGGTGTTAATATCCCAGCGATAGGTGCATCTGGGGCTATCTTTGGAATCATGGCTGCTTATGCCTATCTACTTCCACGGCGCCCTGTTGGTATGTATGGAGATACTGGACGAACCACCGCAGCCTGGAACATAATTTTCATCTATTTCTTCATCGAAGTGATTTCAATATTCATATCTCTTGGCTCAGGCATTGCCCATGGCGCCCACGTATTCGGCTTCGTGGGCGGCTATCTCTTCGCTTTCCTTTATCGATTTATTCGAATAAGACGAATCCGTCAAAAACCTGGAGCAGAATACGACCCCTACGAATATTATGTATGATTCAAAAAAGCTGAGTCGGGTATAATGGCATCACCAAAAACCGTAGCAATTGTTCCCGTCCGATTCATTCCATCAGCTAAACATCGATTAGCAAATAGTATGACAGCAAGCTTCCGTCAACAACTTGTTCACGCGATGCTCCGCGATGTCATTAAAGGTATAAAGGAGACAACATGTATCAATCAGGTTATTCTTGTTACCCGAGACACAGATTTTATTGCGGATAATCTCGACGGACAATACAAACTGCATCAAAGCC
>JBHLSA010000103.1:0-6321 GCA_048882025.1 Candidatus Thorarchaeota archaeon
ACACCAACTGAGGATTTTCGATCCCATTACATCAGCAACTTGTTAACACAGATTGATGAAGAACGGATAAAGAAGCGCCAATTCCGAATTATTGCAGATTGTGGCGGGGGCGCGGCTTCAACGGTTGTGCCTGTTCTGTTTAAGGTACTTCAAACTAAAACAACGCTGCTACACTGTAAACCTGATGGTTTCTTTAAGAATCGATTACCTGAACCAAATGAAGCTAATCTAGCCCACCTAATCCAACAGGTAAAAAATAACGACGTGGATATTGGAATGGCATGGGATGGTGATGCTGATCGAATTGTTTTAGTTACCAATAGGGGTCAATACCTAATGGGGGATCGGACCTTCGCCCTTGCAGCATTCCATTGGCTTAGAGATCTTCAAGAGAAACCAAAACGAATCATCACCCAGGTTGCGACAAGTGATGTCATTCGTGATGTAGCAAAGTCAGTTGATGCGGAGGTGGTAGAAACTCTTGTAGGCGAACCTAATATTGTCTCAAAAATGAAACAACTTAACGCCCCAATTGGCGGTGAAGAAAATGGAGGCGTAATTTACCGGGGATGGTCCTGGACCCGCGAGGGGCTGCTTACAGCCCTTGTTATTCTTGACCTAATCGCAGTTGAAGGAAAAACTCTCGAAGCTTTAGACCGTATTTTTCCAATATATTACCAAGTAAAAGAACGGGTTCCTTGCAAGAATGAGACCAAGGAAGCCCTTCTAGAATGTGTTAAAACGTATATTCCTACAGATGCAGAGAGCAATACGCTTGATGGAATAAAACTAAGATATTCTGATGGATGGGTTCTTATTCGACCTTCAGGAACTGAACCAATTTTTCGAATTTTTGCTGAAGCAAAAACTAAGGATCGGGCAGCAACCCTCGTCAAACAGGGGTTGAGCTATATTCATGATGCTTTGGAAGAGATTAAAGCAGATTCAACATCAATAAAAAGTGAATGACAATGCGATTGTTAATTTTCCATGGAAATCTCGCCTATAAAGTAACAGAAGCAGTCAAAATCAGTATTAAAGACGCGGCTGTTGAGGATGAATGGAGGGAGTTCGAGAATTGTCTAACGGCATTTTGCGCCATTGAAGCTACCGATGAAAAGCACCTATCCGAAATCACACAAAAAGCTGCTAACGAACTACAACTAGTGGCGGACCGCGTTAAAGTAAAAAACATCATCCTTTACCCACATGCTCACATCTTCCCACGAAAACTCGCAAATCCGAAGTTTGCTGTACAAAGTTTACAAGCACTCACAAAGCAACTACGAGACCGGGGTTTTACTGTTCATCAAACCCCATTTGGTTGGTATAAAGCCTTCAAGCTAGAATGTTATGGGCATCCTCTAGCAGAGACTGGCCGAACTATCGATTAACTCCTGCGTGAGAGCATAAAGTTTTTGTAGCTAGGTTACATGCTCCTGTCAGACTATCGTGGATTCAACTGGGATAACAGTTGACAGCGATTGTTGTGACTTATCGAGATGAACAAATTTTGCCATCGAAACGGAAAAGTGGTGGTCGCAGTAAAGGCGCGACCGGGCGTGGAGCTACCGTCCAATGTTCCAAGTGTGGAAAAGTAGTACCCCGAGATAAAGCAAAGAAAAGAACCTCACGTGCTTCTTTTGTTGACCCGCAGATGGCGCGGGAGCTTCGCCGATCAGGCACTTTCTTGCCTAGTAGAAGCGTTACTAAATGGTATTGCATTAGCTGTGCTGTGCATAGTGGAGTAGTAACCATTCGTAGTCGAAAAGATCGTAAAAGAAGCTAAATCCTTCAATGATTCAGGGTATTCTTTTCTACTGTATGGGCAAAGCCAACGGAGGGGACCAATGTGAACATCACATTGCTATTAGACGCACAGCGAGCAAGAACTGCAGAGGATTTTCTTATAAGAGATCTACCAGGAACAAGTGGTCGATTAGATATTGTGTGTCGAGTCTTAATTTCGGCTTTTCATACAGTTCCATCATTAACACCATTTCTTAATGTAAATGCAATATTAGGAGGTCCTCCAAAGCCACCTCTTCGCCTGTCAGTTTCCAATGTAGTTACAGCCGAATTTCCAGAAAGTGAACTCGCATGTGCTCTGATACTGAAAGGTCTCTTACAGCAGTTTTACACAACCGCTAGAAAAGCGGACAGGCATTGGCCCCAATTTCAATTAACACCTAAAAGTTTTGAAGACACACTCGACGAGATTGCCAAACCAACAACTCAGCTTCTTTATTTGATTGAAGATGGCATACCATTAGAAAAGCTCACCCTCAACCTCCAATCTCCAATTGCCCTCATTTTAGGTGACGATAAAGGACTTCCTGTGAGCCACGAAAAATATGTGTACCAACATGCCGTTCAAGAAGTTAGCATAGGAACACGAAGCCTTTTGGGAAGCCATGTCATTAGTTTATTTCTATTAGATTTAGAACAACGAACAAAAATACAACCTAAAAGCTAAATAATGAAAAGGTTCTGGACAGCATGTCAGAAGAAACAGATTTCCAACAGGCTATAGAAACATATTCGAAACACTCCACGAAAGCCATGAGACGATTGATTTCACGAACCACAAAAGAGAATTTATGGTTATTCGTGTTGACACTTTTAGAAGAGCGAGATTATTTTGCCTACGAGTTGCGAGGAGCTGTGCAAAAGCGTTTTGGAGTTGAAATGGCATCCGTTACGGCCTACGTTTTACTCTATAAACTTCAACGTGATGGACTAGTACAACTTAGTGAAGAAAGACGAGAAGGGCGACGCCCCACTAGGAAATATTATCGAATTACTGATCAAGGGCATGACACGTTAATAAGGGCTAGACAGTATCTTCAACTTCTTTTGAAATCCTTGGCTCCATGAGATTTTTTGACAACGCTCTATATGCTGCAATTGTCCGCTGCAAAACTGTAATGTGGGCAAGGATTGCAATGATTATTACCCCATATTCTAGCCAATAGACTATCCCAAAGTAACTAGGAGGCGGAACAAGCACCCCAAGAATTGTAAGATACTGGAGTAATGTGACAACCATGAGGATAATCAAACGTTCTGGTCTCTCAGCAATGCCTATCCCTAACTGTGTAACCCCGGCAGCCTCCGCACGGGCTCTAGCATAACTCACTAAAAGACTACCAACAATAGCAATTATTCCCCAAAAGGGTGAAACCCATCCACCCAGAATTACGGCAAAAAGCACAATTGCATCACTATAACGATCACAAATACTATCAAGAACACCACCAAAAGGCGTTGTTTTTCCCGTTGCACGAGCAACTGCGCCATCAAGAGCATCTACGAACCCAGATAACAGTAGCAGGAATAAGGCAAATGCTAGCTGTCTTTGAAAATACATCCAAGCCGCAAAAGTGGCGACCACGGGGCCAAGGAGCGTAAAGGCATTTGGCGGAATCCGAGACTTCGCAATGAAACGTGCCACGGGGGCAAAGGCTTTTTTAAACTGCTCCTTAATCCGCCCGATCACCACAAACACCTCATGGAAAATTCATAATTAGCCATGTGTTACACCCGTTACTATTAAGTGTCTTTGTATCATTGCATATCTCGAAAGACTGAAAAGCTAGTATTTAGGAGAGTAGCCTAAAAGAAATATTGGACTTTCATTTTTTTGGGAGCCCGTGTTACCGTTATGCAAGAGGACCTGCAAGAAGTAGAGTATCAGCCCATCCCTGTTCGAACACTCCTGGTTGAGATGAAAAATCTTAGTGAATTAATGATTGATCTAGCATATTCCGCCGTAATGTTTAATGATAAGGACCTAGCTGAAGAAGTCATGGACATGGAAAAACGAGTAGATTACCTAAGTTATCTACTGTTAATGAATGCATCTCTTGCTGTTCGTGACAAAAACGATGCAGAACAAATTGTTAGCATCATGAAATCCGCATCCGCAGCAAATAAGATCAGTGATGCCGCAGCAGACATTGCAGGGCTTGTATTGCATGATATAGGTATACCAGGGATACTCTGGTTAGCAGTCAGCCAAGCTGACGAAATTGTTGGGCGTGCAACAATCCTTGGGAAATCCATCCTCATTGGAAAAACCCTAGCAGATGTTAACCTTGAGGAAGAAATTGGATCAGACATTATTGCGATCCAACGAAAACGCAATTGGACCATCAATCCCCCTGAAACGTTTAAATTCCAAAAAAGCGACCGCGTAATTGCGCGAGGTTCTCAAGAAGGAATAAAGAAATTACAGAGGCTAGCAGCCGGTGAGCTTGAAGAGATTGCTTAAAACACCTACAGGAGATGAATCTCCTGAGGAACGCATCCTAATGATGCTTATACAAATGAAAGACACAACCGAATTACTCATCAACCTAGCTTATACAGCTCTGCTTACAAATAACAAAGATATCGCTGAAGATATTTTTGAATTGGAAGAGAAATTTGATCAATTTCATACTGATTTTGAGCTAGATGTTTTGCGTATGGAACTTGAAGATGGTGAAGAAAAACGAAGGTTAGGTCTAATTCGGTTAGGAGTTGTATCGGAAAACCTCGCCGATGCGGCAGCGCAAATGGCTGAAATAGTTCTGCGAGGTGTTGATGTCCACCCATTGATGCGATTAGCCTTAAAAGACGCTGATGAACGAGTAAGCCGACAAGTTGTTGAACCAACTTCAATTTTAGCTAACAAAACATTAGCTCAATTACGGTTGGAAGACCGGGGAACCCGTATTTTTGCTGTTAAACGAAATGATCATTGGACCTATGACCCGGGAGGACGTTTCAAATTAGCCCCTGGTGATATCATCTATGCCGGTGGTTATAAAGAAGCAGTCGAAAAACTCGAAGAGGTCGCACAAGGCAAGATTCAAGAGTTGTAAAATCCGAAACCTCTTTTTAATAATCAACGATGAAAAGGCAAAATGATATTAAACTATGCCTAATCTTCAACTAAGTAGAGGCGAAGCGAAAGTGGTTGAAAAAAGGGATCTCATCATTGTGGGATGTGGACCTGCAGGAATGACAGCAGGATTATATGCGGCTCGAATGGGATTGAACGCTATAATTTTCGAATCCGGTATTTGTGGCGGACGTATGATGAACGCCTGGCAAATAGAGAACTACCCTGGCTTTGAAACTATCAGTGGTGGAGATCTCAGTGCTAAGATGAAAACTCAAGCGGAAAAAGCAGGTGCAGAAATCCGGGAAATGACAACTGTTGAAACATTTCAGCTAGCAGATAAGATTAAGATCGTAATTACCTCAGATGGCGAAGAATTTCAAGCACCTGCAATAATTTTGGCAATGGGCGCAGGTGAAGCTGAACTTGGTGTGCCAGGTGAAACCGAATATCATGGTCGTGGAATTAGTTATTGTGCCACTTGCGATGGCCCACTCTTCCGTGGAAAGTCTGTTGCAGTGATTGGGGGAGGCAATGCAGCGGCAATGGAAGCCCTTTTTTTAGCAAACATAGTTGAAAAAGCCTATTTAGTTCATCGTCGGGATCAACTTCGAGCGGAACAAACCTATACGGATCGCTTAATCGCTTTACCAAATGTGGAGATCTTATGGGACACCATCTTAATTGAAGTAATAGGCGACGAGTCGGTTAGTAGCATACGCTTACGTAACAAAAAAACCAACCGTGAATGGAATCAGAAAGTAGATGGCGTATTCATTGCAGTCGGATGTACAGCCAATAGTGGCTGTGTTGAGCCCGTTGGCATCAAACTAGACAAAAATGGAAATATCATTGTTGATGAGCATCAACAAACCAATTTCACTGGTGTGTATGCGATAGGCGATATTACCGGAGAACCTCGTCAGATCGTTCGAGCATGTGGAGATGCCGTGAAGGCCATCACTCATTGGCTTACTGTAAAACCGATTAAATAAATCAGTTCGGAACCACAAGGTTTTAAGGTATATCCTGCCGTGAACGTCCGTAAACCCGAATTTGGAGGAACAAAGCTTGCGTCGATCCACTAGCACCCTGCTGCTTGGACTATTTATTCTCGTCATGATTAGCCCATTCACTGTGATGGCCGCACCAAGTCGACAAGACATGATCGTAACATTCTCCGTGAACTGCCTTCATAATAGCGGTGGGGGTGTTTTACACCCCGGAGCAACTGTTCCCACAACCTCAAACACCTTTGCAATAGCGAACCTATTAGACACACTGGACGCATGGCTGGCAGCCGACTTTCTTCTACCAGATCGAATTCTTCAAGAAAATATATCCACTTGGCTATTAGATCTACAAGTCACCGAACCAACAGATGCAATTGACTATGGCGGATTTCTCAATAACCCAACAGCCACAAATGCCAC
>JBHLSA010000104.1:0-6312 GCA_048882025.1 Candidatus Thorarchaeota archaeon
CACCAATAATGAGAGGAGCACTGGGGAAAATTGTGGAGATGTTTCGAACTACTTCTAGCACATTATCAGAGTCTTGGATTTCGATGTCCACGCGGAAGGGACCGCCTGTCAATCCGGAGAGTTCGCCTGTATAAGTGCCATCCGTATCAGAATCAGTTAGATCGATGGTAGCTACGGGTGTAATGGGATCTGCTTGAAAATAGACTTGTGCGCGAACGGTTGTAATGGTGGTTGAGTTGATTCCTGGTAATAGGGTTGCAGGGTCTGTGGTGGTCACGGTAATGGAATAGCTATTCCCCATCGGGGTAACGTAAGCGCTTTCGATCCAGCTTCGACCTAGTGCCATTTTAACTACCATAGCGCAGGCTTCGTAGATTGGAGCTGTTGTATACCCACCCCCTGTTGGTCCTCCACCTTCACTGCCAGTGATGACATGATTATCACACACGATGCGAGGGCCAACCACGATGATAGCACCAGCTTGGCTCATTTCAAGGTTGGACATATCAAAGGAAGCTACTTTTAGACCTGTTACAACATTGCTTGCTCCTGCGACCACGACGTTACTAATGCAAAAGGTGGTCACCAAGAGGCCTCGAGCATGCGCGGCAGATAGTAAATCTAGCACAAGGTGGCTAGCAAGCAGGTTGGGCCAGTTGCCACCTGCAGGAATAAAAACGCAATCATAGTTATTCAGTGTATTCAAGTCGAAATTCGATAGCAGCAAGTCTGCAGTAACTTCAACATACGGACGGTTGTAGCAGCCCCGAACCGTTGTATCAACACCGAGGGCAAGAGTTGTTGTTTCTACGTTCCAGTTATCAAAATACTCTTGCGCGGGGAAGTAGCTCCATCCAAAACCATCAGAAAGTACAAACAAGACATGGACATCATTCATATTCTGAGCAGTGAGCTGCGTTGGAGCCAATCCGACGCAGATGCTTAATGTCAGTATTGCAATTAGGAGACTAGTTTTCCGTTTCATGCCGTGTCACTTCTCCTGTACTAATGAAATACCGGAACTCCTTCAGGGTATAATTTCTTGTTATCCGGCAGGTTCGGAAACTATTCCAAGGGAACGCATAACATTCTTCTTTCCGAACAGTATGGTTCGGATTCAGTTTTATCTGTTCAAAAAAAAGGGTTGGGGAGGGTGAACCTTTCCGGGTATATTGCACACCCTCCCGAGAATTCACCGCGATTCTTACCTTCATCCATCCAACCGGTCCAACATAGTGGCAATAATCCTTGCCAGATTGTGGAACGATGGGCCCTCATGATGCCCCAAGTTCTCTAACGTAGTGGTTCAATACTCTGAGAGACAGCCCATATGGGGGTTAGTTCATCAACCCTATCTGCAGGCATCTTGTTAATTCATAATGATGACCTGCATGTGAAGCGTTATGCAGGAACGATTCAGCAGATAGTTTGCCGGATCGTTGCGGCCTTGGTTCTTTGTTGCCTAGAGAACTCGTGCACGGAGATATGATTCAAAGATGCGGTTCTTTTGTTCCTCTTCTTCCTCAAAGGTATTGTGAGGTTCATTTTGTTTTCCACCTTCTTGTGGCGTCATTCTTACCTCACCTCTTAGCTTGGATTTGCACTCTCTATTTTCGTAGCAAGAGAGATTGATGCTTTGATTGCCGATGATGCCCCTAACATTGACGCTTTCTGTCATATTGATGTCACAACATGTCATTAGATGGACTAACCGGTATATTAATATTACTGTTTGTGACACATACATATAAGAAGAAAAGAACGAAATATGCTAATTGAACGTCGAGTTGATTAATTTGTGTGGAAAAGTAACTAAAAAAGAAGAGCCCAAGGATTATGATGACTTCATCACAAAAACGCCAGAACCTGTAATTTTCATAAATGATGAACAAAAAGAAGTGGCGCATGAACATTCGGAAATTATTAGGGCGCTCATTGGCAAAAACATGACAGCCAAAGAAATCCATGCACTATACTGGAACGCAGAAAAAGAAGAGTACAACAAAACGATCAAGACCGTTTATCGATATCTGGAAACGCTCGAAGAAGTGGGCCTTGTACAGATTTGTGGACATCGAAAGCCACAAGATAGCCGGTTGACCGAGCAGTTGTATTGCCGAACAGCTAACGTATTCTATTTAGTTGATGAAAGGACTAAGACCAAATGGTGGGAAACGGAAAAAGGAACAAAGTATTTCACAAAGATCAGCAATCTTCTCCAAGCCTTGTTTGATATCCCGGATGATAAAATTCCACAGTTGATTGATTTACTCCGAGAATTTTCACAGAAGCAAGAGGAAATGACCTTAGAGATGTATCGGAAAACACCTGATAATAAGGTGTTAACTGAAGTTTTTAGTAAAGCAGACTTGTATGAAATCAAAGATTTAGCTAACAGGGTGACCCTTATCGGAGTGATGTTCCGGCACCCTGATTTGTGTGATCGGATTCATAAAATGCTGTCCAAATAACCAGCCGTTTTTACGCATTTTCAACTCCAACCCACATAACCCGTCATATGACGGCTGTAATTATATGTAAGTTCAAATCCTAAGATTGTTGAGGTTAGATTTGTGCCATTATTCGAATTAGTTTTCAAAGTGATTCATGATTGCCCCTACGGGAATTTTTCACGAAAATTTCCATCCTTGAAGTTATACTTTTGGTGCAACGGCGACCACGATATCCTCGAAATCGCCTCCGTTGGCGAAGAGGAAAAAGCACAGGTAATGGATGGACTAGCCCATCTTGATGAAATTATTGATCAAACCTATGAGAACGAACGCTTACACCTAATCGTCAAGAAATGCAGCTGTGTATATGAAGGATCAATTTCTCAAGTGATTGATGAATTCAATATTCTACACCTACTGCCTGTAATCCATGATGGAGGTTGGGAATACTACCGCGCCATCGTATTTCGCCATGAAGATATCAATCAGTTGTTTCAGCAATTCGACGAGAAAGGGTATCAGTATGAAATCATACGCAAGGTGCCTTTTGAAGGAATGATTTCAAGCACTCTGACCTTTACCGCCGATGCCGTGTTCTCGAGTCTTACCCAGAAGCAGCTGGCAGCGTTGCTCGTCGCACATTCAAATGGGTATTATCAGTTTCCACGCCAAACTAATGTGAAGAATCTGGCAGCCCTGAAGCATATCCCTCGTACAACGTTCCAAGAACACTTGCAAAAGGCAGAAGGTAAGCTGGTGTCATCGATTATCCCATTCTTACAACTCTATGCGCATTTGCCTTCAGAGGTTAAGCAAGAACTCGCCTCCTCAATATTACCCTGATTTTCTCCGTTCATTTGATTCAGCCCGCAAAGCACTTTCCGTCGTATGACGGTAGAAAAGATATGTCTTTCAAGACCGTAGAATTTGATGGTGATTGACATGAAAGCAATACAACCTAATGATGGAAGGTCATTCAAGCGCCGGTTGAGCCGATGGATTCGTATTCCTGATGCCTTACAATCTTCGCAAAAATCCAGGGTTTGCCCGACCAGACCTGGGATAAATAATGCGGGGAACAGGTCACTATATCCTATTACAAAAAAAGCAGGGCGTGAAGCACAGATACGATTTCATCAGGGAAAGGCACGTGCAGTACAGATGCTATCTGTTCGGCGTATAGATTTGTAATATGGTGGAATGACAGCTAATGAGTCAACAATTAACGCAACTGGTAAAACAGAAGGCGCTTGATGTGGGATTTGTATCTGTCGGCATTACCTCCCCCAACAGACTTGTGGATTTGCCCCATGGGTGGGTTGGCCAGGTGCGTCAACTAAAGACCCCCGAAGAGGAATTTTCTGCAGTCAAATCCATTATCGTATTGGCAATTCATCTTTGGGACAAAATCTTTCACCTCAATGTCATACCCTCGAAAACAGATGAGCCAAAATCTGCATCAAGAGTTAGCTCCCAGCAGGTGTATTTCTTTGGGTCCGAAATTATGAAGAATAAAGCTTGGGAGATCATCCAGCTCCTTCGGACCCAAGGATACACAGCTATCCACTCTAAGGGAATTCCTCTCAAATCCGTCGCTGTTCAATGCGGGCTAGGCTGGCAGGGAAAAAGCACTCTCTTGATAACGCCAACATATGGACCGCGTGTTTATCTAATTGCGGTGTTAACCGATGCGGAATTAGAATATGATCACCCCTTTGAGCAAAATTTGTGTGGAGCTTGTGATAAATGTTTGAAAGCCTGTCCTGCCAATGCGCTCTCGGCTTATCAGTGCGAAATACATCGATGTATAGTCTATGCGCTCGAGTGTCCTAAAGCCCCTGAAATCCCAGATAAGACGCAGACTCTTGAACGCCAACTTACGCTCCGACCAACGCCACATAGTTATATAGAATGCTCGATGTGCATGGATGTGTGCCCTCATGGTAAGCCAGCAAAAACGACTGCGGATTCACCAACCAATACCGAGGCCCAGTACTTCCTGAAACCCCTTGTAGTATAATTACGCAGAAGAAATAGAAATCACAAGGAGCTAGAAGCTAAAGTTTGTGCCGACTGAACCTGCCTACCCTGATAACGTTGCATCGCAGAACAGAGCGTATTAAAAACAAGTTTAACATTTTCACCCGATTTTGCCGAACACCGAATCAAATCAAAAATTTGATGTATCCTGATGAAGCTCTGTAACGAGTCAAGTGCAATGCGGGGTTGCAGATCGATTTTATTCACAGCTAACACCACAGCATACTCGGGGGTTGACACATTATAGGATGCAATATAGTCTAGCCATTGCTTTGCAGCATCGATTGAATCAGGAGCAGTTATGTCCACAACGAGCACAATGCCTGTAGCACCCTGACAGAATCGAGGCATTAGACATTGAAATCGTGGATGGCCACTGAGATCCCAGATGCTGAGATTGACCGGTCCGGTTTCGCCATGACAGATTTTTTGTGCGAAGTTGACGCCGATGGTGGGTTCCACTTCGGAAAAGTCTTCAAACACAAGGCGGTTAACTAAACTGGTTTTTCCAACGCCACTTGCCCCAGCGATGATAACTTTTGCCAGTGGAGGTTTTTCAAACACCATGTTATTTTCACTGCATCCATTGCAATGACCCTTATAGCCTCCACAACTAACTCAGACCCTTGAATAACGTAATTGCAGCCGCGGTATATGAACTTCTAATCAAACGGCTATTCTTCATAATAGTGGGCAAGGAATTAGCGCATACGTTGTCCCAGAAATTCAATAATCCATGGATATCGTGGGCTCTTTATCGACCGATCAATTTCTACACCTTCAATGTGATAAAGAACCTTTAACTTGGGAAACAGCGACGGGAGTTCGGTTTTTGTGAAGAAATGGTACGTCTGCTGCCGTTGGGGTGAATAGTAGGTGTTTGGTTCGACTTGTTCTAATTCCTTGATTGTCTTGGAATGTTTCACATGTTCGGTCGAAAATGTGCGAACATACAACATTCCATGCTTCGTGAGCCCTGTATAGATTTTCTCCGCAATTGCTCGAATTTCTGCACTGCGAAGCAGTTGTAGAATCTTTGAGGCAATAATCAGCGAGTATCGACGTTTAGGAATATCAAAGAACCGCAGATCTTCTTCATAGATCTGCATATCGAGATTCTCCACTTTTGCACGTTCTCGAATCTTTTTTACCCACGTTCTGGATATATCGACGCAATCGACCTCATACCCCATTTTGGCGAACAAAAAGGCATTTCGCCCATTCCCCATGGCAAGATCCAACACCGGACCCGCCTCAAATAGTGACTGATACTCCATCAATGTCCAATCCGGCTCAGCACCACACTTTGCCACAACATCCTGATATGCGGAGAACCATAACAAGTTTGACTTTTCCACGCTAGCCTACCTCCCGTTACCTACAACTAGTTCTCCTCAAAAACCCTTACAAAATAATTCAATGAAAAAGAAAGTGGTGGTCGCACACCCCTGGACTAATATCGCTCCAGAACCAGTGCAAATAGCTCCTTTCGAAACTAACACACTTAGGCGGTACGTGGCGGCCCGCTCAACACCTCGCCGAAGCTCGATGCGTACACGACCGCTCGTTCAAACCGGTCTTCTACCGGAGCCTTCGTCCACGGTTCACCGTTCTAGTCGCCTAGCCCAGTGTGGACTATCCATCCAATAACCATGGAGTGGGTGATTCGTCTCGGGACCCGCTTCGCACTTAGATGCTTTCAGCGCTTATCGGGCACAGCGTAGCTGCCCGGCGATGCCCTATCAGACAACCGGTACACCATTGGCTGCGATCCGCCGTTCCTCTCGTACCGAGCGGACCCTACCCTCAATCACCCAAC
>JBHLSA010000105.1:0-6311 GCA_048882025.1 Candidatus Thorarchaeota archaeon
CCCGCACACAACGTCGGGTTCAAAAACGCGTCAAAAAATACAACGAACTTACTGGTCGTGGACGCCTGATGGGCGAACTTGTTGGCCACATCATTGGGATAACAATTGCTGTTGTCTTTGCTATCATGTTACCCACCTGGTTTCCATTCTACCCAAGCTTTGACATCCAAGTTCTCTACTGGCTAGCCTTCATTGGTCTCACGCACGCAGGCCTATCAGTGATCCGAATCCTTGTAGGAGACAGCTCCCTCGCCGCTGCACGATTCCTTGCATCCATTGATGTCCTCTATGGACTTGTGGGCGTATGGATACTTTCACTATTCTTTTACGGACCTCTAACCTTCCCCGTTCCAGTTTGGAATGCAGGCATCTGGACACTCTTTTACTGGAAACCCTATGTCATGTTGATTAGTTGGCTAGCACCAATCATCATCTTACTAGTGATCGTCGGAATTGTCATTGAACTGGTCCAAGTCAATGTTTACATCCAACCACTGCACAATGGATATACTGTTACAATCGATGAATTTGAATAAGCTATACGTCCATATCCATGGGATAGTGCATGGTCTCGTGTGCTATCCCCATGTCCTCTTTTTTACTCCCAAGGCTTTTCAGCATAGGAAATTAAGGCAAACCAATAATTCAAACAGGTTCAGGTTTGAATTAATTCTTTTTTGGCAATTCTTCTGCCACTCATTCCGAGTCCAAGAAAAGTGCCCCCTGTGGTGGCGAATAAAATGTTGATTATTGCCGCCGGGCCTGGTCCAATGTATTCGGATTCAGGTATCCACCCCCACGATACACCTGAAAAGAAGAGAACCCAGATTATCCAGAGTACAAAAATTGCTAGTCCCGTAATGATGAATTTTTTCCAGTGCTTTGTTATCCACTTTGACCAAGTTTGGTCAGGTTTCGTTGTAGGCAACGAGTCAGAGGAAATCCGTTCTTTTTCGTAGTAAATGTTAGTAGGCATCACTGTGACTTTCTCCTATCCACCTGATTCGAGTTTTGGCTTTAAGAACCGTTCACAAAGCATGGAAGTCAAGGTTCCCAGGAACATGGCTGTGAATACAAACACGAAACTAGCCAGGAAAAAATAGGGTGTCCAAAACGGACCAAAAGAAGTCATTAAGAACACCGTAATGAAACTGAATATTAAAGTCACCACAAGTTTTGTTCCTCCTCTTACGAGCCCTGGTTTTGTACGAACATCAGCATAACACCAGATGAGCATTACGATAATCCATGGTAGGGCGAATGCAATGGCAGACAATGTATTGGATATGAATGCAAATACAAGAATTCCACCTAAAATCAGTGGTGAGACGACAAAGAGAATGAAAAAAATGGGTTCGCTGAAGTCTTTCCGAGATTCATTCTTAGACATATTCTGTTCCCTCTAATTGGACTAGGTGAATCTGAGACCAAAAAGGTTACCAAATGGAAGTGAACTTGATACTTTTATAACCATTAGAGCTTCAGATCGGTGCATTTACAGAAAATGTAAGTTCCGTTATCCTTCGAAGCAGAATCGCGGATTTTTTATCATAGCGCTGCATAATGAGGTGTTGTTTAAACAACAGGCTAAGATCTTATTCTTATTTAACATAATGAGGGAAATGCCGTGAGTTCTCAAGTCCCAATCAGAATCCGTGAATATGACATAACAGATTTTAGTGTTCTAAGTCACTTAGTAGCTGAATTCTTTACTTTTCATCGCCAATTAGAAAACCGAGGTCCATTACCCCCTGAAGAAGCCGCCACGATTATTCCCCGTGATATGCTAAATGAAACCTCGCACATTCTTGTTGCAGAACCTTTGGAGGGTGGAGATATAATTGGCTTCTGTCGCATTGAAAAGTTTGATGAGGCTTTTTTTCTTCGTGAAATCATGGTCACAGAAAAAAGCCGAATCCAAGGAGTGGGAACTGCACTCCTCAAAGCTGCAGAAGAATATCTCAAAGCAGCCGGTGATACTAATCTACATATATCCATTATTCCGCGTAATATCGATGCCTTACGATTCTTTGTAAGACGAGGCTATGATATTGTTAATACCCTCGAACTACGAACATCTATACCTAAGGACCAAGTGCAACGAACACCGATTCACTTTTTCGGACTACAATTTCGCTATTAACTCGTTTACTTCACCCAATATAAAGTAGAAAAGGCATTAATAGGACGATTCTCTCTTTGGTGTATCGATAACAGTGCCTCGAAAAACATCCCTGAGGTCAAACCATCTGTTGAAAGTGAAAATCGGCTCTATAGAGCTATCAAATCCATTAATTTTAGCATCTGGCATTTTAGGAGTTACAGCAGGTGGATTAATTCGTGCATGGCAGGATGGAGCTGCAGCTGTTGTAACAAAATCCATGGGTCTTCAACCCCGAACAGGACATCCTGGGCCTCGAATTGTTGGAATTCATGGAAACAGTTTGATGAATGCGATGGGGTTACCTAACCCAGGGATTGCTGACTACCTACCGGAGATAAGTACAACACTAAAGAAAGGAATTCCTGTAGTTGCTAGTGTCTTTGGAAAGACACCAGAAGAATTTGCATTGCTTACAGAGAGATTAGTTCAACTGAATATAGCAGCAATTGAGTTAAATGTATCTTGTCCCCATGCAGATTCACTCTATCTTCTGGGAATGGATCCCAATAGCGTTAGCCAAGTAGTCCACAAAGTAGTCGACCACATCGATGCAAGAGTTCCAGTTTGGGTAAAACTTCCGGGTTCAACCGATTATCCACGACTAATTCAGGTTGCTCAAGCCGCAGAAGCTGCTAAAGCCTCGGCTGTCGTAGCGATCAACACATTACCTGCACTCGCTATTGATGCTGAATCACAAAGACCTTTGCTAGGTTCAGGAATCGGTGGCTTATCCGGACCGGCAATTAAGCCCATCGCTCTCAGAGCAGTTTGGGAACTTTATCACGCTGGCATTTCTATCCCAATTATTGGTGCAGGGGGGATCCTTTCAGGAAATGATGTCATCGAATACATACTTGCAGGTGCCTCTGCAGTGCAAATTGGCACTGGTGTGTTGATACGTGGCACAACTATCTTTTCGATGATTTGTCAGGAACTTAGAAATTATTTAGAAAGTCATCACGTCGGGCGTATTTCAGACTTAACTGGGCAAGCTAAAGAGACGGATGTGAACTCTTAATTATGGCTGTCCATGACCTCAAAATAGCAAACGGTCGCCTAGTTTTACCTCATGAAATAGTAGAAGCCGACCTTCTTATCGACAATGGCCTCATTACAGCAATTCTAAAACCAGGCTTATCTAGCAGTGAAAAAGCTGATGAAACTATTAATGCAAAGCAACACCTAGTGCTTCCCGGATTAGTTGATATTCATGTGCATTTTCGTGATCCTGGATTTCCGGAAAAAGAAGATTTTGCCTCAGGCTCATTAGCTGCAGCGGCAGGAGGCGTAACTACCATTTCAGATATGCCCAATACAAATCCCCCCACGACCACCCTTGAAAGTTTTCATTTTAAACTTAAGCAAGCTGAAAAAAAATGCATTACGGATTTCACCTTGCACGGTGGACCCAATTATCCAAATGTTGCAAATGCAACCCCAAAGATACAATCAGAAAATCAAAAACAGATTTTATTAGACTCAGCAAAACAACTCATTGGTGAAGGCGTTATCTCTTTTAAGATTTATATGCCTCATCTAGAGGCACCAGTTATTCCCTATCTCGCTTCATTAGGACATATGTTAACAATTCATGCAGAAGAACCCACGCTCTTGGGTTCGCCCAAAGATAATTCATCCTTCGCGTTTCTTGCTAGTCGACCACCTGAGGCAGAAGTCCAAGCAGTGAAAAAACTCCTTTTAGCACCACCCCTCTGTAATTTTCACATCTGCCATATCTCAACTGCTGCTGGATTTCGTTATATCCTTGCTGCACAGCATAAGGGCATCCCTGTTACCACAGAAGTCACACCCCATCACCTTCTGTTAACAGTTAAAGAGCTAGCTGAAATTGGCCCATTAGCGAAATGCTATCCACCTCTTCGATCCACCACTGATAGAGAAGCCCTTCTCAATGCATGTTTTGCCGGACAAATTAACATCATCGCATCAGATCATGCCCCACATACTACAATCGAGAAAACAGGGCCAGACGCTAATTTTGCCTCTGCACCAGCAGGAATCATTGGTGTTGAAACCATGTTTCCACTTCTTTATACCAAGCTCGTTAACGCTGCTGAAATGACCCTCCCTCAACTTGTCCAAATGATGGGATTAAATCCGGCCACCCGATTTGGTATTCGAAACAATAAATCGATTGAAAAGGGACAAATTGCTGTAGGAGGCGATGCAGACCTCGTCCTCTTCAATGCTAAAGCTTCTTATGCTATTCGAGGTGACACTCTTCATAATAAATCCCCACTTACTCCCTTTGAAGGGTGGAAAGTAAGAGGAAAAATCATTCAAACACTCCTCAGAGGAAAAACTATCTTTCACAGTGAGTGACTATGACAGAAAAAAAGCATCCATCAATATACACACCCTCCCCCACTCTGCGTCCAACTGTTGGTCCAATTCTCAGTGTTATTAAAGAAACGCCGAGAACTAAAGCATTCACACTGTCTGCTCCCGAAATTGCACGCAGAGCGATGCCAGGCCAATTCATTATGGTTTGGATTCCAGGTACTGATGAAATTCCAATGAGCATTTCATCAACAAGAGTCTCTGATGGGGAAGTAGAATTTGCTGTAGCTAAAGTTGGGGATGCAACAACTGTTTTACATACCATGAAAAAAGGACAGCTCTTAGGAATTCGAGGACCTCTTGGTCAAGGTTTCAGGTTTCCAACCCGAGTACAAGAAGGTCCACTACTCTTAGTTGGCGGAGGCTGTGGGACTCCACCTCTTTTATTTGCGGCAGAGTTTGCAGCCTCTAAAGGATTCAAAGTGCATGTTGCCCTTGGAGCCAAAATAAAAGCAGAACTTCTCTTTTATCGCAGATTTAGAAGATATGCAGAGACAATGATGGTTGCCACTGACGATGGATCGTTTGGCATTAAGGGAACGGCAGTGGATGCAACTAAACAATTGATAGACACCAACCCGACTTATGTAACGTGTTTTGCTTGTGGCCCTGAGGGCTTGCTTTCTAATCTCGTTTCGTTCTTCACAAAATACACGATTCCCTTACAGGTTAGCTTGGAACGATATATGAAATGTGGAGTGGGAATATGCGGACACTGTATTATTGACAAAAAAGGAACCCGTGTTTGTCATGAAGGCCCGGTATTTAATGCCAAAGATCTTAAAAATACAGATTTTGGTAAATGGACTCGAGACGAGACGGGTAAACGTCAGTTGGCATCCATAGATAGCACTTCTTGTGCCATCTGATTCTGTTCGTTTACTTTTGCTTAGAAATATAGGAAAGAATTCGGTTTGCTTTTTGCGTGGACAAGCGCTTCTCTTTATGCAAAGCTTTGACTATTTCAGATATTGGGGCTAGAGCGTGTAGTGTTAACTGCTTTGCCTCTAGTAATTTTGCCCCATTTTGTTCTCGATCTACCACTACTAGAACATCAGTTACTTTAGCACCAGCAGTACGCAAGGCTTCTGCGACTTCGATTTTGCTACCTCCATCAGAAATCAAATCATCTATAACAAGAACATGATCACCTTTCTGAAGAATCCCCTCTACATGCTTTTGCCGCCCATATTTCTTGGGTTTACTTCGGACATATAGCAGAGGCATGTTTAAGCGGTTAGATATTGTTGTGGCAAAAGACAACCCTGCAGTTGGAACTCCTGCGATACGATTGAACTGAATCTTCGGATGCTGTAAAAACCATTGGACTAACAAGTCACTTAATTTTGTAAATGCTGCGGGATAAGAAGGAACGAGACGAAGATCAATGTAATAGGGACTTGGTTTTCCTGAAGCCAGTTTGAACTCGCCAAATTTAATTGCGCCCACATCATCTAATAACAGAGCGAGTATAGTAGAGGATTCAGCGCGTGATTCGACTGAGGATTGGATAATTGGAATTGCCGAATAGGTTTTCTTTGCTAGCTCTTTCGCTATTTCTATTGGATTTTTAGCGGAATAGATGGTTCGTCCAACAATCTCATAATCTGCACCTGCCGAGATTGCTGAACCAGGTTTTCCACCCTGAGCACCAACTCCAGGGGCGAGAATTAGTGTATCGTTTCCAACCAGTGTGCGAATTTCACTTACGTGTTGAGGCCTCGTTCCTGGTGCAATAACTCCTGTCACCTTTAGTTTCACGGCAAGCTGGGCGAGTTGAGGTGTT
>JBHLSA010000106.1:0-6269 GCA_048882025.1 Candidatus Thorarchaeota archaeon
AACTAATCCGTCTTCTGTCCACGGAATCGATCGTCGCATCCACTCATCAGTTACACGACGAAAACTCGTTCCACCACATTTTTGACATGCCAATTCTCCAGATTGCAATCGTTTTAACCTCGTTCTATGGTTCTTTCACTTAATTTCCAAAGAAATTAAAAGATTCGTTTCAAGCAAGAAAAAAATTAACAATCATTGCAGATTACGGAAAATCTAGAGCGAAACTTTTCCTAAGGAAAATCGGTTAGACGCCTATAGCGTGACCTTTGTAGGTTATTATTTGCATTTAAGAATCTACCAATTATGGTAATAAAAAGGATTAATGCGTAGAGTGAACACGATCTGTGACCTTGGTTGTTCCTGATTGTTCTAATGGCTGTACTTCTTTTTGTTGTGAAAGCATCAAGCCATTCACGTGACGGTATCGACGCTTCAGCTCCTCGCGTTTTCCAGCATTCCAGCCTGATACATTCTGATAATAGCCTGTAATTCGGCTGAACCAATCTAATTTCGTATTACCGCAAAGTGGACATACTTCAATCAGTCCTCCCGCGGTATGGTGGCATTGCTTGCATACAGATAAATCTCGAGTATAACTATAATATCCTAATTGGGTGTTCATTGCTATCCGCTGATTTAATTTAGCTAAAGCTTCTGGGTCCGGTGCAATCTCGCCCAGAAAGACGTGGAAAATGTTTCCCCCACTTAGCAATGGAAAGGCTTTCTCTTCTATAGCTATTTTCTGAGCAAGAGAAACATGCGCATCATAGTCTACCATAAATCCATTTGTATAATAGGCAGGAACCGCCGTTCGTCCAGCAGTTTCTAAAAGTGAACGCCAGTTCGAGGTGTCTCCTTTCACAACAGAAATGGCTTCACCATTATAATGTAAAAGATCCATGATCGCAAGCCGTGTTGAGCAAGATTCCGCAGGGGTTCGTGCTACAGCAAAGGGTAAGCCAGTCTCTTCAGCATAAATGCCACGAATTTTTTCCATTTCAGCTAATACACGTAAGCCAAATCGTACAGCATCTTTACTCTCATGTAACTGTGAACCTGTGTGGTGTTGAACCATTTCATTTACACCAACAAATCCAAAGATTGGTGACATATTTAATACGTCAAAAAGTGGTGGTGCCTTTTCACCATTACTCTGTGCTTGTTGGGTGAGAAATGGCAGCATACCATTTTCGATTTGCCGTTGCACAAACTTCCGTTTAATTAGTAACACGCGTTTAGCTAAATCCATCTGTTTTCGGAGGTGATCTAGTAGTAGAGTATCATTCCCATTAGCATTATATGCTAATCGTGGTAAATTTATCGAGACAACTTGTAACCCACCCATGGAGAAATGTTTGCCATCCTCAAACATAATTTTTTGCTTAAACTCCTCTGTTCCAATATCTTCCTCCAATCGGAATGCACAGCATTGATAGCAATCTTGTCCATCTGCATCTCGCCAAGGTGGTATTACATTATCAAAATAGCTGCTTCCAAATTTAGCAGAGAGTTTTGCGGCTAGGTACATGATCTCTTCGTATTCACTTTTAGTAAAGTATTCACGACGGAGACGGATTTCGGGTTTAGGAAAGGTAAACATCTTACCCCAAGCATCGCCTCGAAGATATTGTTCTAGAATAGCTTTCATGAAAACTCGGGCTTCATCCTCATAGTCGCCATAGGTGTCAGGACCAATTTTACCTTTATAGACGACAGGGGCATCTCTCCAGATTTTAGGGATTCCTGCTTCGAGTTGGATGCTGGAAAAGACTAATTGTCCCCCTCTGGAAACGTATGTTTCATTGGCTTCGAAGAGGATTGTTTGAGCAAGTTGTTCAATTTCTCGTAAAGACTTTCCGCGGATGTAAGGCGCCAGGAATACATTAAAATTGAAGACTCCTTGGCCGCCTGCGGAATTTGTTTGACCTGCTGCAAGAACTTTGATGAGGTGCAGTATAGCCACCGTTGGATAGGTTGCCGGCTTCGCAACCGCTGTCCTTTCGCCAAGACCATCACACATCAACCCATATTTGAAGAAGTATCGCGCGTCATAATCAGCGCAAAATGGACGGGTGCCAAAGTACTCAAGATCATGAATATGGATATCGCCAGCAAGATGCGCGTCAGCAATTTCTGGAGGAAGCATAAGTAGATAGGCTTCTTTGCAGAGTCGATCTGCAGCTTTCTTGTGGATGGTTTCGGGATTAGGCTGCATATTAGCATTTTCTTGGGCCTCATATCCCTTTCCCGTGATTATGTGGCTGAAGTCCCACATGGGTACGCCAACACGAGTAAGCGCGTTTCGATATACTGCAAATCGAGGTTCGTTCTTCGCTCTTTCTAAGAGAACTTGATTTTGGATCTCTCGAATAAGCGGAGCGCTCACGAAGGGGAGCTGCATTTTTTGGATACGTACTTCTACTTCTTTGGCGATTGCTCTGGCTTCTACTTGCGACATTGAGGGAATGTTAAATTGCTCTTGAACTAGCATTGTCTCTCTAACTAGAGCATCGACGATTCGTTGCCGATTCCAACTACGGATTAATGCATCACTGGTACGCACCATGGGCATACCAGCTTCCTCCTTTCGAACGGCATGAATCCATTGATCTAGAGGTACAGTCTTTCGGGGTCTGTCTTTAGGTCTCCTCTTACGCCGTGCCATGTCCTTTGCTCCTTAGAAAAGCTGATATTTTTGTTTTGTCGAGGCGATTGTTAGAAAACAGATCATTCGGCCTAAGTACTCTACTATTGATAACTAACGCAGGGGTGCTGTAGATGTTAAGCATGAGGGCATCGACTTTGGCATCTGGTTCCTCAATCATTCGTACAGTGTGTTTAATGTTATTTTCCTGTAGGTATTGTTTCAGGATATCACAACGCGGACAGACACTACTAGAATAGACCACACAAACCACGAGAAGAACCCGCCTCCCATTCTATTTCACGTCATTCCATAAAAATTCTATTTTAAGTCGGCACTGATTTGTTTATGTATTCTTCTGCAAAGTCAATTTTTGATTTGGAGATTTCTCGTAGTCGAAGGATGTTTCACGCTATTTCCTTGTCCTCTAATAAGGTTTCATGGTGTCGAAACACAAGTGACACAATAATGCCTTGAACCTATACTTCCTATTCGATAAAAGAAAGGTTTCTCGTGTACAGAGTTATCATAAGTTCAAAAATTAGCGCGCGCAAATGGTTACTAAGCTTAGCCGCCCCACCGCTCAAGGTAACTATGATAGTTCATCCCGCGGGTGCGGTCACCCAAATGCCTTCCTGTCATCGCGTGAGAGCGACCATGAAATTTTCAGTCTATCGATGCACATAAACCTACCGATAACAGGTAGTTAGAAAGTCAGGTTGTGTTCAATCATGAGTAAGCAGAACCTCGAAATGAAATCTAAACAATTGAAGCGCTTGTTAAGTGATTCGTTGGTAGAGGCAATTTCTGCAGAAGATGTAATCGGGGTTCTTTTTTCTGGGGGTTTAGATAGTAGTCTTACCGCTGCAATTGTGTCAACAATTCATTCTGAACCATTTCCCCTAATTGTCACAGGAATTGAAACTGCAAAAGATATTCAATTAGCCAGAGAATCTGCAACGTATCTTAACCTCCCTCTTACAATTCGTATCTTTACTCAGGATGATGTCAAAGAAAGACTCAAAGAAATTTTATTGATACTAGGAGTTACAGGTGTATTACAGGTGGAGCTTGCTATTCCATTATTTTTTGCCGCAGAATGTGCACGTCAATTTGGTGTGACGAAGATCATTAGTGGTCAAGGTGCTGATGAACTCTTTGGTGGATATGCAAGACACGAGCGCACATTTCTCCAATATGGGGAACAAGCCGTAATAGTTGAAATAGCCGCAGATCTCCGAAAGTTGCAGCAGGAAACGCTCCCTTTTCAGGAAGCTATTGTACAACATTTTAATCTTCAATTGATTAACCCATTTCTTAGTGAAATGATGGTGGCTTTTTCTAACGAGCTGCCATTTTCCTTTAAGATATCTCAATCGGAGAATAGTGTTATTCGAAAATATCTCCTTCGGGTCTTAGCGAAAGAAATTGGTTTTCCCTCAGTTATTTCGGATGCACCAAAACGCGCGATGCAATATGGATCTGGAGCTCATAGGATATTAGCAAACTTGTCTGCTGAATATTGGTCAAAAACCAGTCCCCGCATAACCCAAAAAGAGGCTAGATCTCATGTTCGAATTAACCAATATCTTATCCAACATATTGACGAATAGATTCACATCAAATAAGACCCAGTCATTTCAGCATAAGTCGTAATCGCTTCACTAACGAATCAATCAGGAGGGAAATCGCTCCTAGAGGTGCTTTTTGATCTGCAATGACGGCAAGCATATATCCAGATCCAATTAGGCGAACGAGAAGCCTACCCCTTTGACAACGTAACATTAGATCTTGGTACTTACCAATGCCTAATCGGTTCGCAGTCTGTTCAGAGAGTGCACCTAGGGATGCGACCGCGGCTGCTAATTCCAATTTTTCCACTTCATCTTTTCCCATCAACAATAGAAGTGGTAACCCATCAACGGTCATTACTGCCGCGCTATTAATTGATGGTTCACGGTTTACTGTTTCTTTTAAAAATTTCTCGACCTTAGACATCACTGATGCATCAGCAGGCGACTCCATATTTCTCAACAACCAATGAGAGATTTTTAATGTTTCCTGCAATCAAAGAATAGGCCATTTGAGAAAACTAATCTGCAAAGGATTTCTGTTAGAATTGTCAACGCGCCAATACTTTTATTAATCCTTCTCGATTCTTCTTCTCCACCCCAAACGCTAGGTGGCGACTGTGTCCAAGAAAACCTCTACACGAAAAGCTACACCAAAAGCTAAACCAAAAACAAACAGTACTAAATCGAAAACCAAGACTAAAACTAAAACCAAATCCAAGGAAAAGCCAAAGATCACCAAATCAACTAAAAAAACCACCACTCGAAAAGTCAAAACGAAAACAGCACCGAAAAAAGCGTTGAAAACAAAAAAGAAAAAGCGTAAGGCTACTCCTCTGCCCAAAACAGCAACTAAGAAATCTCGTCCTCGCCGATTACCATTGGAGAAACCGGTCAAGGGTGTTTTGATGAACTATCAACGTGGCACTATTCGTCAAAAATCTCATTATGGCTTAATCAAACTTGAAGGTGTAACAACGATAGCTGCAGCTGCGAGCTACATTGGTCGATCAGTCATTTTGCACTTTAATGAAAACAAGCAAATCACCGGACGCATCATTTCAGTCCATGGCCGCAATGGTGTTTTACGAGCACGATTTCGACGAGGCCTTGCAGGCGAAGCCATCGCTAAAGGCGTAGTTGTCCTTTAGCGAAGAATTATCTGCTCTAGTAAGAAACACTTTTTGCCACCCTATACTTCAATCAGGTATAGGTGTGTGCTAGTTTGTTCCCTGCACCTGTGAGGGTGGAAATCCGTGTCTACAATGGTTACCAATGAAAATAAAGTAAAAAGGAAAGTTCACCTCAAGCCAGCAACAATCAAAAAGCAAGCAGTTTCACTGCCCAAGGAAATGCTTGAAAAAGCTGAACAGGCTGACGCACAAAGAACGGAACCTGAACTTTCTGCAGATCAACAAGCTATTCTATTTATTTGTAACCGTGGACATCAATCCTTCATTAGTATCTTACAAGGTGTAAACAGTACAAGAATTCCAATCGGGAAAAAACCCTTGGCTGATGAAGAACTTCGAAAATTACTATCCGATCTTGAAAACGACGGGTTACTTTCAAAAGCTGAACTTCATGATCAACCGACGTGGACGGCGACTCCAAAGGCTCGCGACCTTGAAACTTAAGCTTGTTTTCTTTTCGATAGTACCTACGCTAGCCTTTTCGTTACGATACAATCGCATGCTACTTTCGGATCGAAGATGATTGTTTCTTTAGTCAATTCAAAATTCAGTAGCAATCCTTTCGCCGTACTCTGTCAAGAAGTAAAAAGAATGGTATACTCCTCGACGTTGTTCGACAAGACCAGCCGAAAGCAGCCGTTTAAGGTGGTATGCTGCGGTGCTCGGAGGAATATCTAATGCCCGCGCGATATCGCGCAGGAATGTTCGTTGCCCGTTTAAGGTTTGCAATATTTGCCGCCGAGTGCGGTGTCGTAAAACTTTCTCTGTAATGCGAGTCATTTTTTTTCAACCGTCCAGGATTTCAAACAACTCGTACGGTATTTATGTATGGCACTTGAATATATACTTTGCGGCATAAAT
>JBHLSA010000107.1:0-6254 GCA_048882025.1 Candidatus Thorarchaeota archaeon
TACTTCAAGATCTAACAATCGTAGTACTTTGCCTTTAGGAAACCCAAGGCGCCCTGGAAGTGAGAGAAGAGCATCTTTGCAATTTTTCCATGTCCAAAGATCAAAGTTTTCCTGTTTTGACATGAACAAACCCCAGTTAAGATCACAGATTACGAATGATAGGCATTATTTTAGGTTTATCTCATTTTGAATGGGCTTTTCGCAAGAAAAAATTGATTTTTCGGGTTTTGCCCGATATTTTTAAGGGGTCATTGGCGCGATAGATACCCTAACTGAGGTTCGAGATGTAGGGCAATATGGCGAGAACGACCGCTCATGATGCTAGTCATGAAGAAATCTTGCGCGAAATTATTGCAGAACTTGAACAACATAGTGGAGTCAAAGGATGGGCAATAATTAGCCAAGAAGGTCTTTTAATTGAGCATCGAATGCCACCTTCAGTAAATCCTCACCTTCTTGCGGGAAACGCAGCAGCTCTTGCTCACTCAGCACAAGTAGTGATATCACAAACTGAATCAGGTCCGATGAATCAAGTCTTTCTTGATGGCGAGAAAAACTTCATTATCTTGGTGGGTGGAAACCAGCAACTCATTTTCTTAGTTATGGCAGAACATAAGACTGATCTGAAACCGCTGGGTGAATTCCTAGCAACATCTGCGAGTCGGTTTCAGGCACAGCAATAAGTTCGCTGCAATTCTTAAATGAATTTTACCTTAACACCCGAATCTTTGAGCATTTGGATACCATCTTCGTCAGGATATCGTCCCTTAACCACCACAGCTTGAATTCCAGCATTGATTAGCATTTTTGCACAAATCGTGCAAGGGGAAAACGTCACATATAATGTAGCGTCACGGCTGCTTACACCATGAAGTGCACATTGAATGATAGCATTTTGTTCAGCATGGACACCGCGACAAAGCTCATGACGTTCACCAGGTTTCACTCCTGTTGTAAGGCGTAAGCAAGTTTCCGTTGTACAGTGGGCCATGTTAGCAGGCGAACCATTGTAGCCTGTTGAAAGAATGTGCTTATCCCGTACTAACACGGCACCGACCTGACGGCGAACACAAGTGGAACGTGTAGCAGCTAGTTCAGCAAATTGAATGAAGTATTCATCTATGGTGGGACGCTGCCGTTCTAGTCCTGGTTGAGTTCTTGAGGGTACTAATTCGTTTTCTTTGCCTTTTGATGGGTTAGTCATTTTGATAGTTCCTTTATTTTTGAGTTCCAATGAAGTTACACTTTCAACCGACGTCGTTCTAACATTGCTTTAACAAAAGCAAGATAGACAGGATTGGGGTTATCGGGTCGGGATGTATATTCGGGATGATACTGGGTTCCAACCATCCAGTAACGATTGCTAATTTCAATGGCATTAATGATTTTTTCGCTTACATCGGTTGCAGAGACCATCAATCCAATTTTCTCTGCTTGATGAACAGGATCCCACATTAAGTGGTAGCGGTGCCTAAACCGCTCACGAACTATGGCCTTCTTGTAGATAGCTCGTAACTTGGTCTTTGGGCGAAGTTTTACAGGGTGCCCGGCAAGTCTCATTGTCCCACCCTTTTCCTTAATCTCTTGTTGTTCAGGAAGCAAGTCCACAACAGGAAACGGAGTTTTTGGATCAAGTTCTCTACTGTTGGCTTTCTTCATTCCCAAAGAATATCGGCAGAGAGCTACAAAGAGTAATTGACAGCCAAAACAGATACCAAGAAAGGGGAGATCTTTTTCATAGGCAGTCCAGGCAGCTTGAATCATACCCTCAGTCCCACGAGTCCCAAATCCAGGTGTTAACAAAACACCATCATAATCGAGAAGTAGCTTCCTTGCTGTATCAGTGCGTTCAATTTCTTCTGCATCAACCATCTCAACAGAAACCGCTGCCCCCAAATGCGCACCAGCATGCCTCAATGCTTCATTGATGCTCACATAAGTGTCCATCATTCGGACATATTTTCCAGGCATTGCAATTCGTAATTGCTCCTTGGGATTCCTAAATTGTTGAACCACATCTTGCCAAGCTTTCATGCCAGTGGGTGGTCGTGCAGTCATTTCCAAACGTTGAAGAATAATAGCATCTAAACCCTGTTCATAGAATCGTAATGGTAACTCATAGATTTCCTGCAAATCTGGATTTGAAATAACCGCTTCACTTTCCACATTACTATAGAGTGCGATTTTCTGCCGAGCATCTTCAGTAAGGATTGCTTCACTTCTAGCAATGATAATGTCAGGTTGCAAACCTTGTGAAAGGAGTTGTTTTACTGAATGTTGAGTTGGTTTTGTCTTCATCTCTCCAACGGTAGCTAGAAGCGGTACTAATGTCACATGAACCAACAAAGTCTGATTGCGACCTTCTTCAAGTCGGAACTGCCGAATTGCCTCGAGAAAAGGTGCAGCTTCGATGTCACCCACTGTCCCCCCAACTTCAACCAATACCACATCTAAATCTTCATCACGCTTAATTGGGTCTGTAGCAATTTCTCGAAACCGCTGTTTAATATTGTCCGTAATGTGAGGTATGATCTGAACGGTACGTCCCAAGAACTTTCCCAAGCGTTCCTGGAGAATTACTGCCAAATACACCTGACCCGAAGTGATGTTATTCCGTGGATGGATGGCACGGCCTGTAAATCGCTCATAGGTGCCAAAATCTTGATCCACCTCAGCCGTTGTGTATTGAAAACTGGGTGCAGGATTGAATTCGTATATCTGATCTGTAACAAATGGTTCTCCATGTTCGATCGGATTCAGTGTACCAGGATCAACATTCAGATAGGGATCAATTTTGACTAAATCTATCTCATATCCTCGAAATTGGAGGAGCTTCGCGATACTGGCTGTTGTATGGCCTTTACCAATACCGGATAACACACCACCAGTAACAAAAATAAACTTAGGCATATTCCCTCTTCAACCAACCGCTAAATAAGCCTAGCGGTTCAAAGAATCTAATATATCCAATAATTTTTGTCTCATTGATTATTTTTATAGAAAGAACGATAATACGAGGGTTATTAGTTTTAATAAGCTGGAATACTTCATGCCTGATGAACTCGAATACCTAACTTTCCGTGGAATGAAACTCGTTAGCTTCAAAAAGAAAGAAAATGGAGAAATAATTGGTACCGGTATTCTCAATCCACTTCTAGAGAAACTTCGTATCATTCCTATGTTATATCTACAAGCAAATTTTTACAAAAAATATGATAATATAGGTAAATGGAGAGGCAAGCGTGTTGCCAATACTTTCGCTCCCCCGGTGGGAAGCCGGCCTCAATTTCGTGCATTAAAGGGTCTTATCAAATCCCACATTTGCCCAATCCCGTATCCCGTCGCTATGACCTTTGCTGTTACCTATAAGTGTCAATGCAACTGTGTTCATTGTAGTGCTGGACGTCATTTGAAGGAAGGTGTTCCTGAGCTTTCAACTGAAGAAGCGAAACAGCTCATTGATGACAGTCAAAAGCTTGGGGTCACTATTATTGCATTTACTGGAGGCGAACCTTTAACCCGAGAGGATATCTATGAACTTATTGCCCATGTCGATCAACGGAAAGCCATGCCCATTATGTTCACCAACGGGTTGCTACTTAACGATGAGAACGTAGAGCGACTGGCTAAAGCGGGTATGTATTCAGTGTTTGTGAGTTTAGATAGCCCCATACCCCAAGAGCATGATGCACGACGTAAAATGCCTGGAATATTTGAGAACGCGATTAATGGAATTAAGAAATTGAAAGAGAAAGGTATTCTAGTCGGGATTTCCTCATACGCCATTCGATCTGCAACAGAGCAAAAGATGTACAGGAAAATGTACAAACTTGCCCAAGAGCTGGGTGTTCAAAATTATATTCTCTTTGATGGAGTGCCCACAGGTAATATGCTCAAAGATACCAGCGAAATGCTGACCCCTGACCAACGTGATGAGATCTACCGATACTCCGCGGAGATCTTCGAGAAGAAGATGGTACCACCCTTATCCTCTCAATCTTGGCAGAACTCAGTAGAAGGGAATTTCGCAGGTATTGGCTGTCTGGCGGGGAATATTCAATACTATGTCTCAGCTTATGGAGAGGTCGCGCCTTGCGATTTTACACCGTTATCGTTCGGTAACATTCGTAAAGAACCGTTGAAGAACATCTGGGTGAGAATGGTTAAGCATCCGGCGTATAGCCATCGAAGTCATTTCTGCCGTATGCAAAATCCGCAGTTTCGGCAGCACTATATTGATCCAATCCCTGATGACGCGAAACTTCCCTATAACATCAGTAAATTACCTAGAGTGGATTATACGCGGAAATCTGCGTGAAATTAAAACGCTTGATTCTGCCTGCACCATTATGTATTAATAATATGATTGAAGACTCTGAAGATTGAGGGATTGGAACGTTGTTACGACGACAACGGATGAAGAGTATGAAAACCAAGTTATGGGCGCTCCTTCTCCTTACCGTTTTTATGTCTGCAGGATTTTACTTCGGAGCACAGGCTATAGCTTGCCCAATGAACTATTTCCAAGGGGAATCATCTGTTGCTACACCGCGTATTTCTTCGTTCATTAACCAGCCGTTCATACCTGATAGCGATCCCTCGTTTGGAATCCTTAGTACAGATCAGGCGTGTCTCATCATTAATTGTTTAATGGATGGGCATATACGAGCTATTGTTTTAGCCCTGGTAATTTTACTCGTTCTGTTGATTGTGATAGCACTTACTATGACCAGCCTTCCACGGAATTGACTCCAGGGAAAAGCGTGGGTTCTAGGGTGAAGGGAAGCGCTCTAGAAATGGGATTTAGACCGCGCTTGTACAGGCAGATCATATCTTTTTTACGGGTCTCCAGCTGTGGTCTGCCTGTACTCATTTCTCCTAGCATCCAATAAGTTTTTATATGTGTGCCAATCGATATACATAGTGTAGCAAGGTATAACGTGTGACGTGATTATGTGTCTATAAATACACATGGTCGCACACACATTGGATATCTTGCGACCCATGAGAACCGCTCACAGGCGGAGAACAAACCATGCCTAAAACAAAACCCCCTGAATCATGGGAAAGTGACGTACGCCGGGGTCTACTACGACTCCTTGTGATCGCGGTCATTAAGGAATCTGGTTCAACCTTTGGCTACGCTATTGCCCAAAGCATCCGCGAGCGCACCGCTGATCGGCTCATCGTTCAAGATGGCACTCTCTATCCGTTACTCCGCCGTCTAGAAGAACAGAAATTGGTACGCAGCACTTGGGACGTCTCCGGTGAACGACCACGCAAGTATTACCAGCTTACTGCCACAGGCGATAAACAACTTCTCGCTATGCTAGAGTTCTGGAATGACTTAGTAATCTCCTTGGATCCGCTCTTCCGTAGTATTGTGGTAGGGCGTGAAGCCAACGGCGACTTCCAAGAAAAAGTTCAGTTCTGCACTAGTTGCGGCAACCAAGTATATCCTGGAGCCATTTACTGCGCAAACTGCGGAGCACAAACAACAGAAAGTGAATGAAATGTCCAAAAATTATGGAACAAAAGACGACTATTCGGGCGATGGGGAACCTCCCGTAACACCCTCACCAGGCGAAGAGGCTTCAGCTCGAAAAATCATCGCAGACTACTTGGATCAAGTAAAGGCACGGCTCCCTTCCGAAGTAGCCACCGAAGTAATTCCTGAACTTCGTTCTCACCTTCTTGAACAAGCCAGCCAACCAATGGGACAACTTACCAGTGCCGCAGCATGGGATGCTGTGGTCTCCATGGGGAGCCCAGACATCGTGGCACGCGAATTTCGACGTGAAAAAGAACAACACGATATCGAGAAGGTTCAAAACTTCATGGATGCACTCATTCCTCGATACCGACAATATTTCTGGTGGATCATCATAGGAATCGTTATTGCTGATCTTGCACTCCTTGCTTATCTGGTCTCAGTAGTGTTGCTCAATCTGAGCGTTTTACCAATTACAATGCTCCTTCCCTACATCCTCCTAGGCGTTGCAGCCCAAGTCTGGGTGTTTGCAGGAATCATCATATCCTATTTGGTAATGTTAGTTTTATCCCATCCGAATGGTCCTCCGTTAACTGAACTCCTGCGCTCAATCATGCAGGAACATGAAAAGAAAGAAGAAAAACGCATCCCCCGCACCCAACGTCGGGTTCAAAAACGCGTCAAAAAATACAACGAACTTACTGGTCGGGGACGCCTGATGGGCGAACTTGTTGGCCACATCGTTGGGATAACAATTGCTGTT
>JBHLSA010000108.1:0-6142 GCA_048882025.1 Candidatus Thorarchaeota archaeon
TGGGCGCAGTGGGTTTAGGTTTCACGCCGAGCAATGATAGGAACGCATCAGGTTCCTCACCGCCATCAACGGACATTACTTTATAAACCAATCCGCGTTGACTGCGGACAGCCTGACCCTGACGAGCAGCTATAAACTTCTTTCGAACACCTGCTTCAGCGCCTTTCCAAAGCCAAATCTTGCGGTCTTCGTCATCTACGATAATTAGGACTCGTTCTGAACCTAGTTCAGCTTTTAACTCGCCAGGAATTGTGAGCTCCATGAGTTCCCCTGTTTCGACGACATCATAGACTTGGAGTTGGCTGGACAGCACCCTCACCTTCTTAGTTTTTCATTGCCTTTAATAACTTTTAAAGATGGTGCAGATTCAGACGGGTTACAAAAGTCAGTTGCGGATAATTTAGGTTCAACTCAAAATCTGCTCAGCGAACACTACCAGATGTCCTCATGTTTGCTTTGCAAGGAGTATAAGGTTTACAAAAAAAGGCTAGGTTTTTGTAGTTTTAGAGTCCACTCGGTCCATTAGAGGATTGTGAAGCTATGTTTCATACCAAATTCCGTGATATTATCATAGAGGAATTGTCAGGAACTATAGCAAAAGAGTACATCTCGGAAATTATCCGATATCATCGTATTCAGGCATCTCCAGGTTTCCATGATGCCATCTACTATGTAAAGCAGGTATTAGACCAATTCCCAGGTATCACCACTAATGTTGAAATTTACCCTGCGGATGGAAAAACACGAACTTGGGAATGGACATCGCCACTTGGATGGCGAGTTGCAGATGGGGAGCTAAGACTTGTTAGTCCAAAACAAGAATTGCTAGTACGTTTTAGTGAGACTCCTGTCAGTGTGGTTGCCCACAGTCAAGCAACAGATGTTACAGCACCGCTGATTTATGTTGAAGATGGAACAAGAGACAGGGATTACCGAAGAATCGATGTCAAAGGAAAAATTGTATTAACATCTAGTCGAGCCCGAGAAATTCATAAAGAAGCTGTCTTTAAACGAGGAGCCTTAGGATCAATTCACTACCCTCCGTTAGAACGTCGCTCACAACACCCTAGTTTGGCACCCTACCTTGGGATTTGGCCTAATTCTGGGGAAAAGGACAAGGTTGGATTTGCTTTTGCCGTGTCAGGTCAAGTCGGTACACGACTGCGAAGGTTGATCGAAACTGAAGCAGAAGTCCTTGTCCACGCAAAAATCGATGCGGAGCTATTCAAAGGCGAGCAGCGAGTGCTCACAGCTACTATTGAAGGACAAACTTTTCCCACTGTTGAAGTCCTCTTAATCGCCCATATTTGTCATCCACGTCCTAGTGCCAATGATAATGCTAGTGGAAGTGCACTCCTGATGGAATTGGCACGAACCATCACTACCCTGATTCATGAAGGCAAGTTACCCCAACCTCTCCGAACCATTCGATTCCTCTGGGTGCCTGAATGGTTTGGCACTATCTCCTACCTACACGCACACCCCGAATTTGCAAACCGCACCATCAGTGCTATTAATTGCGATATGGTTGGAGAAAATCCCGTGCTTTGTGGTGGATCGCTGAATCTCCATCGAACACCTGATTCCCTCCCCAGCTTTATCAACGATCTGTTAACCTATCATCTATCCCAAGCAGCCAATGAGCCACGCTTGATAGCGCCTGATGGAGGAAAGCAACCCTTCCATTACGAGGTCAAAGGGTTTGATTGGCGAAGTGATCATATGATGTTAGTGGATTCAACCTTTAGCGTTCCCTGCCCAATGCTAAACCATTGGCCTGATGCCTTTTATCATAGTAACCTCGATACCCTGGATAAATGTGACACCACTCAACTGCAACGAGCAGGTTATGCGGTACTTATGACCCTCCTAACTCAAGCTTACGCTGAATCTGATGATGCGTTGTTCCTGGCCACCCAAGTCCACGCTCATGCCCATACCAGGATTACGCAAACCACTCAACGGTACATACATGAAGCGATACAAGCCTTAGGAACTTCTGAACAGGGTGCGTTACTTGCCCGAAATCTTCGGAAGGCCATGGAAAGCATTCGCCAGATTACTCGACGCGAAAATCTGGCGCTTCAGAGTGTTAAAGTCCTCGCACCCCATGATTCGGAATTGCATGCATTCATCGATTCTATGGTAGAGGACCTGTCACAAGAACGGCAAGAAGAGATTCGAAAACTTCGACAAGTAGAAGACCTTCTATCAAGGTCAATAGGATATGCTCCCTTGAAACGCCTTGTTTTGCGCAAGAAAGAGCGAGGAGCCAAAACCGTTTTACCCCGTCGAATGTTTCAAGGACCACTCTACTTTACTGCACTTCTCGAACGAACTAGCCCAGAAGATACTGAATGGCTTCGGACGCAGCAGAAAGAGCAACCAGGATTTGTGGAGGTGATGATAGAACTCATCAACTTCATGGATGGGCATCGTAGCCTTTATGAAATAGTAACCGCCTTAGAGGCTGAATTTGGTGAAGTCGCTAACATCATTACGATTGACCGTTTCATCAAAATTCTTACTGAGTTAAATCTGGTGGAAACCCAGAAGATTAAGTCCTCGTAGTGAGGAGAATATACCATGAGTCATGATCAAGCGCTTGATTTGCAACATCGGCTTGAAGTGGTTGTCGATCAATTTGAAAGTGAGTTAGAAAAGGTTGAAAAAATTACTAGCCGAGAGGAATTAAATACGCTTCTTGATGCGGCTGAAGCCCTTGGAACCGTATTGAACGAAGTGAAAACATATTTCATTGATGTTCGTAACCAACTTACTAATATTCATGGTATCCCACCAGCAAAGGAGCTAGCACAACTTGTAATTGGTTCATCCACTGAGGCACTAAGCTCTATACGGGAAACATTACATTATTTTGAAGACTTGAAGGAAAAACTAAAAGTTAAAAGGAAAACGCCCATTACCCGAGAAGAAATCAACTATGCTGATTTTAGCGCTAGGGCCGCGATCCGGAAAAGCCGGTATATTATAAACCGAATTTCCGAGCAAGCTGAAGACCTCCCAGAGCAACTCTAGTAGATCAACATCAACCTATTGAGGACATGAACATTGAATCGGTGGTACATCATTAGCATCATTAGTATCCTGCTTACAGCTCTAATGATTCTACTCTGGTTCTTAATTCCTGGTTTTCCCTTATTCATTTTCTTCTTTCTTCCACCTCTTTTTTGTTGGGGTTTGAGCCGCAATGAAGAGGAGCCCACTTCTGTTCCCCCCGCTGTTTATACGGGACCGCACTACTGTTCACAATGTGGAAAACAGCTGCTTGAACCCAAGGAAATGTTCTGTCCACGATGTGGTACTAAAATCATTGAATAGTTCTCATCTAAAAACCAGTAATGGTAGAGACTCTGTTATAGACTATTAGGAGGAGTGGGGCGCTTGCGTTTCACCCAGAGATAGCGATAGAAGCTGTAAACTAGCAAAGTTAGAAAAAAACACAAAAGAATCACATGGGTGTAGTAGCGGTGAACTGTAAAAATCCCAATACTTGCTATTGCAACAAGTACGAACCACCAGGTGCTCACATTATTCAGGATAGCGATTCCATGCTCTCGCAACTGGTTCAATAGTGTCTTGAATGGGGAAGGGATATAAGGTAAATTGGATTGGACCCGTTTTGCTAGGGGACATCCGATGGTTTGTGGAATAAGGGGTCCACGTAAGTAGGCGCCAAATAGTATCAGAAATGGGAGTAGGGCGATGAGATAAAACTTGTAAATCCCTCGAGGGAGAAAGAGATGCATGCTTAGGGAAAGAAGTAGAACAAGAGAAAGCAATGGTTTAAGGCAAGCTTCTGTGGGTTGTTCAGGGATAAATAACGCAAAGAGCCAAAACACGACAAGACAGATAATAAAAGGGATTCCTAAAAATACCGAGTTATAGACAATGAATTTGAACGGTTCAATCCAGTAATATGCTAAAATGGAAATAGGAATTGGAAAGGTCTGATAGGGAAGCTCATTATAAAGCCAGTAAGGGCTTAAGCCCCCGAGTAATGCCTCAGCATACACTGTTGGGAAAATCACTATGTATGGCAGCGAAAAAACGAGCCCAACAACAAACACAATACCTAGCGAGCTAAGGAACCGTTTTGAATTTCGGCGAAACTCAAGAAACAACACAACGGGAATCAAGAGGGCAGCGGTTTGTTTTACCATTGCCCCTACTGTAAGCCACAATACAGCCCAGCGAAGGTCACCACGCACTATGAAGTAAAACCCCATAACCATGAAAAAGGTGTGAATTGGTGTACTTAGCCACAAATAATTCCCCCACCAAAGAGAAATTGGATTTAATGCATACAATACCAATACAACAAGAGGTATCACCCGATTTTGTGATAATCGTCTTGCTATCATATACATAAGCACACATGTTGCTAAGTCGAAAACTATGAAACTAAATCCAACTCGAAGAAACAACAATGAACGTCCTAACGATTCAGCTTCGAGAATGAGATTCGGAAAAAGAAATTCAGAAGGAATGAAAGTAAACCCTGTAATAATATAGAGAAAGCCAGGTGGATAGATGTAAGTCTGAACCCCATTATAGAGCCATAACTCATCAGTATAAGGTAAATGACCCTGTAGAAATGCTTGAACAAAATTCATGTAATAATAGCTAAAATCTGAAAATGCTTCCACGACCTCAAAATCAAGGCCAAAATATGGATGGAAACCAAAGGCGAGATACTGTTGTGCAGCAAAACCGAAAACCGCTAGTTTGAAAATTAGTAAGGGGATGAACCCGGCCCAGAAAACAGGATCAAGTAGTTTACGCAGCTTCAATGTATACCAAGGCGGATCTGCTGCCATACCATATTCCACTCTTTGTACCGTTTTCCCATCTTCGACAATTAAAGTCAATCTGATTCTGTGTAAGTAAGTAATTTTTGCTATCCGTCAGGCTTAAGAAGTTTTACCGACTTACTCTGGGTTACACCAATGATTCGAGATGTCTATGTACTCAAACGAACAGGTGAAGTTCTCGTTCATAAAGCCTTCAGCAAACGTGGTGTTGATGAGGCTATCTTTAGTGGATTCTATAGTGCCCTTAGCGCTTTCGCCGAAGAAATGGGGCATGGTGGGATTGAAACCATCCAAATGGGTGATGTTAGTTTCTATTATGAGCACGCCAAAGACCTTCTATTTGCCATCGCCGCTGATAAATCCCACGACGCTAAAGACGTCCAAATTGTTCTAACCGAAGTGAAACGGCAGTTTACGGAAGAATTCGCTAACCAAATTGCTGAATGGGATGGCAATCCAACATCCTTTCAAAAATTTGGAAAGGCCATCGAACTCATTGTCACTGCAAAACGAAATGGGAGCGACGAGGATGCTGTCTTTTCTCTTCCTTTCGCCCTTGACGGATCAAAGCTCATAGGCAAAAGCCTAGACGACCCTGAAATCAATGGAGAATGCATTTTAGATTCCCGTAAAGAACTCGCCGCCGTGCATTTATTACTGGATGATGTTCGTCGCGAGGATACCGACCTGAAACCCTTGAAAGAAGGGTGCTATGAATTCATTGCTAAATTGTTGTGGCCAATCTGGATAACCAAAAGTGCTGACAACCGGTGTTTACTAATCGACGGACTCAAAATTTTACGCCCTCAAGTCGCCCGTGGCTTTGTACCTCCAGCAAGTCGATATGAAGCCCTTCTTAACGTCAATGCGTCGCCAGAATACCTAGCCGTAATGGACAAACTAACAGAGGAAGTTAAAACCGCTGCACGATCAACTCCCTTTGACATTCATGTGGTTCCTGCCGATCTAGCCAAACTGCTTCAGCATCTCGCTCGAATCAGCAATGGCCCTGATAACTTTGGAGTCCAACTTCCCAGCCGAATCAGCCATAATGAAGCCAAAAAGGAAGCAACCAAATTCTTTGCAGAAGCCATTGAGACTTACAAAGAAGGCAGCACCCAATGGTCCCAGTTTCAATCCTATTTTAGAAAGAATATGAAAGACTGGGAAGCCCGAATCCAGACAGAAATTTCCACCTTAGAAGACCATTATGAGAATCGAAAACACACCTTAAAACGTGAAATCGATGCAGCTCTCACCGATTTAGCAAAACAAGAAGAAAAAGCCATGGCTGAAGTAGATGACTG
>JBHLSA010000109.1:0-6119 GCA_048882025.1 Candidatus Thorarchaeota archaeon
GCCTAGGCACTTATCTAGCAGTTAACCGTAGACTTAGCTCTAGGTTATTAATTGCAGGTGAAAGAAGGTTGATGGATGAAAAGCCCTATCTATTAGCTAAACTCACGTGGGAAGAAGCTAAACAGCTCTTTGCAGAAACAGATATCGCAATTGTTCCTGTCGGGTCCCAGGAACAACATGGACCAGCACTTCCGTTGGATAATGATGCTTTTCAAGCCCAAGAGTTAGCTCACCGTGTCGCCGATAAATTATGGCCTCAAACTAAGACGATTGTCACGCCATTAGTCTCGTATGGCATTTCACCCCACCATATGCCCTTTGCGGGTACAATTACACTCGACCCTGAGACATTCATTGGACTCATCGTTGATATTGGAAAATCACTGGCTAAACATGGAGCGAAAAAAATTATCGTAATGAATAGCCACGGGGGCAACAGCGCTGCATTATCCATTGCTTTACGAAAACTCCATGATGAAACTGGTCTTTGGTGTGTGGGAATTGAGTGGTGGAAAATCACGGGTGATTTGGTAAAGGAAACCTTCGAACCCCCGCATTTTCATGCTGATGAAATGGAAACTTCAGTAGCTTGGGCACTCGGACAACGTGTCCTTGAAGAAAAACGAGTAGATGAACCAGGACGGGAACCCGTTCCCGGCTTCTCAAAACCCACCATGTTTCCGTCACAACCTCATATAATGCCAATCTGGAATACAACGGATTTAACAGATTCTGGAACGATTGGCAATGCTACTCGGGCAGATCCACAGAAAGGGCAAAAAATTGTTGATGCAGCCATTGATCGCATAATCACTTTTATTAGAAAAGTTGCTGATTTGAATTAATGAGCCTTTAAGGCGCCTTCTAACCATCCTAAATTGTATTGGGATGCTAACTTTTTCCGAGTGTTATTAGGCTAGATTATCTCAACTACATCGCGGGGAGTAATTTCTTTTCCACCACGAACGCCCATTATGCCTGCTGCCATACCAAGAATGGTTCCGATTAACAAACCAAACCCCCCAAAAGCCAAGGCCATGAAGCTAATCAGTAATACCAACACAGAGAAAACCAACACAAGTATAGCACCAACACGTCGATGAATGAACCGCATAAGGAAGGCACCAAGCAACAGCATAACAGAATAGAATAAAGCCATACCAGTTATGGTGAATGCCATCATGTTCATAATCGAAATATACATCCATCCCCAAGGGTCACTAGGATTATACCAAAGGTTCATTTGCCGGAGCATCTCATTGATTTGATAAATCGTAAAAAGATTAAAGACAATAGCGAAAAGGGCAAGAGCAGGTTCACGGAGGGGTTTATCAGGGTTGCCCTTGATGAGTTCACTGATCGGTGTCTTAGATTCGGAAAACACAGCTCCACCTCCATAAGTTTTGGCTGTTATGTAATCGATAAGTGCCAAAAACTAAAAGCTTTTAGGTTGGGGCTTGAAAAGAGAAACCAGTTGGACTCGGAAGGGTAATGGGTTGTATCGATATACATTAAAACGGACCTTTCGGAATTGGAAACTCTTTCTTGCCATATTAACAGGTATCCTTATCGGTACAACCTTGTTTGCTTCGGCTAACCTTGGAAGCACGGCCATTTTATCAGCATTACTAGATGAAACTCTTGAAAGTGCACCGATTGATATATTATATTATCCAAATTTAGATGACGTTCATGGATTTCCCAACAGCACTAATTTAGCTCGATACCAAAACACTATCGAAGTTGTAGACGGTATTTTAAACACAGAAGTTGTTATCCATTATTTCAGTTATAATTACACTACTGAAAGAGAGATTGGCAATTACTTTGCAGGAATTTCAGCAAACTCACCCGTTTATGATGGCTTGGAATCGATGACAGGAGCAACAAGCCTGGGTATTAATGAAACTTTCATTGTAGCGCGATCCGATTCACGGCAAGATTACCCTGTGGGTCGTAACTTTACTATCCAAATCGAAGTGGAAAGATATCTGGAACTACCAGTTCTGGTAAATTTAACCCTCACTGTTGTAGGAATTGTTGAAATGACTGATGCGGCCTTGAGCTACATGCTTGGGGAAGGTTATTATGATTGGCCTTGGCTAGAACAAAACTTCTTTGTCGTTGATTTAGAGCAGACATTTTTCCCCATCGTGGATAGTATTGATTCCTTTACGGATTTTCAATGGATGAATATTAATCCAAAAATCTACATATTTCTAGACCGAGCTCGCATCATCAATCCTTTTGATATTACGTCTTCAATTCAACGAATTAATCAAATTGGACAACAACTCCAGAACCTGTTAGGAATCGATGCATGGGTTGAAATCCGTATTTCCATGTACTTGATAATATTTAGTTCCATGGCAGAAGGGCAGAAATTAACATTTCTAATGATGTCTATGCCCGTGTTTTTTATTGCAATATATATGGGAATTACTCTTAATGACGTGTCATTTTCTTTACGACGCCGTGAAGTTGGATTATACCTAACCAAGGGTTTAACACGAGGACAAATCACAGGCATGTTCGTAACCGAAGGTCTATTGACAGGCTTTCTAGCTAGCCTGATTGGATTAGGCTTAGGATTTGTACTAGTGCCCTACTTTGTCGGCACAGGAATCTACGTACCGCTCAATCCATTTCTCGTTGGCTTCGATACAATATTCCTCACATTTATTTTTGGCATTAGTTTAGCTATGATTACGACCTATTTCCCAGCCCGAAAAGCCGTTCAAATGCCAACTACAGAAACACTTCGAGAATACACCATAACAGGAGAACCCACAGGCTACCGCAAGATTCTTGTATGGACATGTTTTGTTCTCGGAACGTATAAGCTCATTATTTGGATTTCGGGATTGAACATAAGCAATTTGATTCGCGACATAATCGTCACGAATCCCATTATAGCGTACGTATTTGTCATTTGGTTATATCTTGATATGATTCTAGCCTTTTGGGCACCCCTTTTATTCTTCTATGGCTTAACCATGCTCCTCATCAAAGGATCGACTCGATTTCATGATTATGCTACACGGTTCATTCGTCGGATCATGGGCGACTTGGGAGCGATTGCAGCCCATACTATTCGCCGACGCCCAGGTCGAACAGCAGCAGTAATTTTTATCACGGCTCTGCTTGTGGGATATAGCATTCAAACAATTGGCGTGGTTGCTAGTCAACAAGATTTAGTGGTTCGACAAATTTATGCACAAACCGGTGCTGATCTAAGAGTAGATGTTAGATACACTGATAATGCAACCAATTTGCTTGAGGCAATCCGAGAAATACCCGGTGTTCAGGGAGCAACCAACGAATTCACTTTCGAGATGAGCACCGCCGCCTTTGGGATAACTGTTCGAGCCATCAATGTCAGTGAATGGGTAAACGTCGCCTATTGGGAACCCGAGTGGTTTGGTATGATACAACCTGCACACCTTGCGCTTCAAGCATTAACAGAAGATAATGAGACTATCATTCTCGAACGTGTAATTGGTGTGCGGTTAAATCTTGGGTTAGGAGATGGCTTGAGTGTAAGCTTCCCAATCATTGGACTTCAGCGCTTTACGGTTTGTGGTTATTTTGGCCCTGAACCTGTGAATCTTGGTAGCGGGTATTATTCATATTGGGAAGCCGAACCCACTTGGTCGTACATTTCACAGGAAGGATTTCTTAGAATTGAACCCTACATGTCCTATACGGGATACATCCTAGTTTCACTTACTTCAGCAGCAGTCAATGATGATGTCGTCAATGCAATTAGGGCAGTGGATGATGTTGCTAGTGTTGATTCTGCTTTAGAAACTATTGGTGAATATCGAACTAACGTCTTTCTAAATTCCAATACGAACATGATGCAAATGGGTTTACTTTTCGCATTTTTGTTGGGATCGTTGGGAACTATTGTTATTGTATATCTAACTCTTCGTGAACGGCGTGTAAGCACGGCGTTGATGAGTGCGCGGGGTATGACGTATCCGCAAACTGTTCGCATTCTTATGGCCGAAACAATGACGATGATAGGTTTTGCCATAATTGTGGGATTGATTGTGGGTAATATCGTCTTATATGGGCTAGTCCGTGGCGGAACGGGAGCCACTAGCTTTTTCACTTATCCGCAATTAGTAATCGCTCGATTCCTCCCCGCCCCTTACATTGCCCCGATTGTGTTACAAACAGGGGCTTTTTTGGGATTGCTCCTTTTGGCGTCGATTATACCAATCGTCACAGAGGCATATTTTGCTAGGTATGATATGTCCGTATTGAGGTGAAAACATGAGTTTCATTACAGTAGAAGATTTGGTCCGTGTGTATCGTATGGGTGAAGTTGAGGTCCGTGCTCTTCGAGGTCTCAATATGACTGTAGAAGAGGGAGAATTAGTCTCGGTTATGGGACCTTCTGGTTCTGGAAAAACTACACTGCTCAATATTCTTGGAGGTCTGGACCGATCTACTGCGGGTCAGGCTAAAGTGGGGGATGTGGATTTGACCTTTTTGTCCCGAAAACAGCTAGTGATGTATCGCCGCAAGGTTGTTGGTCATATCTTTCAAACCCTGAATCTTATACCCACTTTATCTGCCGCAGAAAACGTTACTCTGCCTATGATTGTTGCAGAGATTTCTCGAAATGATCGCCGAGACCGTGTTACCGAACTGCTAGAGGTTGTCGGTCTTTCAGAACGAGCACACCATAAACCTGATGAACTGAGCGGAGGCGAACAACAACGTGTGGCAATTGCTTCGGCTCTTGCAAATGATCCCCCAGTTGTACTTGCTGACGAACCAACTGGTGAATTAGATTCACAAACCTCACAAATGATTGTCGATTTTTTGGTGAAAATCAACCAGAAATATAACAAGACAATTGTTATGGTGACACACAATCCCTTGGTAGCTGCAGCAACTCAACGAATTCTTCGTATTGAAGATGGTATTATCAAAGCAGCCTACACGCCAGCAGAACTAGCGGAAGGTGCTGAAGGACGTACTGTTAGCTATGTTGATCAAATGAGACAACGAATTCGAAAATTAGAAGATGAACTGAAACGCCTTGATGAGAAGTTCAAGTCTGGACAAATCACTGGTGATGAATACGTTGATGAACGCCAACGAGTTAAAGCAGCAATTCGTGGTCTAGAGGATGAAGTCCACCGCCATGGCGGATGACCTTCCCAACTCAAGATTCTTCGGAACCTGAACAAAAGGATTAATTTGCTAATACTCCTTCTTTTTTCATTGCTATTCGAACCATAAGATTTGGGAGTCTGAGTTATCATGCCATTCCGTGACTACATTGCTGCCCCCCACAAACTCGCCTACATTGAGGGTAAGGAGCGCCACGAAATTCCATGCATTTTTTGTGCTATTATCAAAGGAGATCCACATGTCATTACGAAAATTGCATATCGTGATGAAGAGTTTATCGTGGTCCTCAATATGTACCCATTCAATCCAGGGCATATTATGGTCGTACCCATTCGACACGTAGAAACACTTTCTGAATTGAATCGGGAAGAACTGAATGCTTTCTTCTGGATGGGCACCAAAACTATTCAATTAGTAGAAAAAGCCTTCAACCCGACAGGTGTGAATATGGGATTGAATATTGGTTCTGCAGCAGGTGCGAGTATCGAACACCTTCACTTACATATTGTCCCAAGGTATCCACGCGAGTTAGGATTTATGGAAACCACAGCAAATACGCGAACTCTGGTAATGGATGCAGAAACCACATACAAGCGATTAGCACCACACCTTGATATCTTAAAGCGTGAGGGATAAGAAGTTGACCACGAAAAAAAATGCACACCAAGGACTAGTACAAGTCTACACGGGAAACGGAAAAGGTAAAACCACCACAGCTCTTGGACTTGGATTGCGAGCAGCTGGGCATGGCTTTAACGTGTATATGATTCAATTCATGAAGGGCCAAATCAACTATGGTGAGCTGGAGACCGTGAAGTTGATTCCGAATTTCACAATTCGCCAGTTTGGCCGCCCCGACTTTGTTGATAAGTCGAACCCAGATCCACGAGATATCGAAATGGCACAAGAAGCCTTGATTCATGCGCGAGAAATTATTAAACAGAGTAAGATTGATTTTTTGATTCTAG
>JBHLSA010000110.1:0-6093 GCA_048882025.1 Candidatus Thorarchaeota archaeon
CAATCTAAGAAGAACGCACAAAGACGAGTTACAGTTCACGTGGATACTCCAGAAGACTTGCCGGAAGCCATTTCATGGTTACGAAAGCTTTTGGGCACCGCTTATTCACTGAACCTTGAAGGGATCATTCGACTCAAGAGCCAATTTGACCAAATCTATGACGACCATGTTACGGAATTTGATAAGAAGCTTAGAAAAATTAATTATGAATCTACCGAGATGCTGAAAGAATTTATGACTGCGAAAGCAATTCTTGGACATCTTCTTGCAGTGTGCAAATATCTTGAAAGAATTGTTGATGTTCAGAAAATGAAAGAAAACGATTCTTCACAGGCTCATGGATCTACTGCTATATCACGTATATTAAAGAAGGATCTAACACGAGAACTTCGAATTTTCTCCCAACATCTTCAGCAGAAACAAGATTTATCGATGCCTAAGTTTTAAGACGATAATTTCGAGTGGGTTTAGCTCTTTTTTGGAGAAGCCTTTGAGAGGAATTCGTCCATTTTAATTTCAGCATTATCCGCACGTAAAAAGATATGAACATTAGTCATGGCTGTTGCCTGTTGTAATTAATTAAATGCCGGCATTTAATTGTACAAAATACGATAACCATTAGAATCAAAAAATCTTGGAAAACGTATTCATAAGAAATGAGATAACCTCCAATCAGAACTGAAATCTAATACAACACTACAAGGGAGTACGAATTACTTTTCTATTGAAGGCCCTTTTTTTCTTTACAAATGGTAATACCTCATTCAATAAGGGTTTCTAACCAATAGACGGAATAAAAACCATATAGCAAAACCCTTTTGGGAATTCATAACAATTGAGATTCTTAGAAGCTGCATTCAATCTAAGTAGAAAAGGATGCGTTATATCAAAAGAAGGATGATTGAATCTATGACCGGAATCCCATCAATAATAGGTTCCTTAAAGAAGAGCCAAGCTGTTGTAGAGGAACTCTCTACAACAACCCAAAACGAATTATCCACGATTTCGAATTACATTGATCAAGTTCTACAAATTGCAGCTCAGCTCCACGAAGTTCTAGAGGAGAAACGTGCTACAGAGGAAGCAATGACACGGGAAGCTTCTTCTTTGGAAGGAGAACTAACAGCCGAACGTGAGGAACGTGGTAGGCTAGACTCCACAAGTTCAGCACAACAGAAAGTGATTACTGAAGCCAAGATAGAACAAGAAAGACTTCAGCAACAAGTGAACGAAGCAAAACAAACACTTGAAAACCTGGAGGACGAGTTGCGAAATCTCGACCGGAGTTTGCTAGATCGAGATCGGAAGCTAACAGAAATTAATGAGAAACTTAATTCCATTGATGATAAATTTGCCGATATCCTACAGAAGTTGGAAGCGGAATCTGAAGAAGCGAATAACGCAGCGAATCTACAAGAAGCAAAATATCAAGCACTTCGATATCTACTTCGTGAGAACATCATAACTATGCCTGAAGCTAAGGTAGCGCAGGAATTGAAAGGAAAAGAGTCCACAACTTTAGATCATCTCCAGAAAACAACTTTCATTGGGAGATTTAAGGTTCGACAGATAATCGAACAAATGGCTGAACGAAAAATTGTGAAATTCGATAAAGGATCAGAACAAGTGAAAGTTCTGAAACCTATTGATCTTTAGGAGGGTAAATGATTGTCAGAAATTGAACAACTACGCCAATTGTTAGAACAGAATCAAACACGGATTAAAGCTCTTCGTGAATCATTTCAGAGCCATTTATCCTCAGTTCTAAATGAAACTTCGGCAACCATTCAGACCTTGTCACGAATTGAACAAGAACTGAAACTATCCGATTCGCGGATCCAAGAACAACAGGAGACCATTAGCCATCACCAAGAGCAACTATCACAACTCCGTGAAACCGGAACAGCGATGGAAGCAAAAATTGCTGGTCTATATTCAGAACTTAGTGAATATCAAAAACAAATTTCGATTTTTAAAGCAACGTTGATGGAAACACAAGGACGAATTGAGCTCATAGAAGATGATGTCAAAAATAAACGTGCTCAATTTAATACCAAAGAACAAAAACTTGAGGAAAAACAACGTGAGCTTGGTCGGCTTAATGCTGGGAAAGATCAAGAGGTAGCACGATACAAAGAGACAGTGACACAAGCCAAGAAAAAAATCAAAGAAATTAAAAAAGACAACCCTGTAGCAGATTTCTTGTTAAGTGAAGGTTTAGAACCTCCAGAACTGGATATCCTAGGAACATTGATTCACAGAAAAGAAGTAACTCTCTCTGAAATCAAACGCATAGCTAAAACTCCACCTGCCCTAACCCTTCGTGTTTTAAAGGAAATGGAAAATAAGGAGATTCTTGAACTTACGGACTCAGAAACCGTTCGATTGAAAAATTCTTTTAAATAACTCCAAATTTTTAATTTATACAGCAAAGAATTTAGAGTGTAAAGGCACTTTAAGGGGGAGTGGTTGGTGCGACTTTGCAAACTGAACTCAAAAAGACCAAACAGTCTAAGGAGAAAGCAAAGTCTTCATCTTATCCTGAGCGACAATTAAAGAAAATGCTCAAAGGTGAATCCCTCGAGATTCCTGCCACGAATCATCACCTTATCATTGGTGATAGTCGTTCAATGCAGGAAATTTCTGATAATACAGTTCATCTTATTGTTACCTCCCCTCCCTATCCGATGATTGAATTATGGGATGATATGTTTATCGATTTGGGTTGTCATGACTTCAATGAGATGCACGAATATCTCGCACAGGTCTGGAAAGAATGTTACCGAACTCTAGTGGACGGAGGTATTGCTTGCATCAATATTGGTGATGCCCTAAGAAAGATTGATGGTAATTTCCAGCTTTACCCCAACCATGCAAAAGTAACTGAACATTGTGAAGCAATTGGATTCACAAGTCTTCCATATATTCTCTGGAAAAAACCAACCAAGCGACCGAACGCTTTTCTCGGTTCAGGATTCATTCCGCCAAATGCTTACATAACTCAGGATTGTGAGTTTATTCTGCTGTTCCGAAAAGGATTACCACGCCCCTTTCCTCCAAAGGATTTGTACCGATATGCGAGCCATTATTCCATCGATGAGCGTAATGCTTGGTTTACACAAATATGGGAGCTTCCAGGTGCTAGACAAGAAAATTCATATCTATCACGGCGTATCGCTGCTTTTCCTGAAGAAATTGCTTACCGATTAATTCGCATGTTCTCAGTAATAGGAGACACTGTTATAGATCCCTTTTTGGGAACAGGTACAACTATGAAAGTTGCTATGAAGACGCATCGGAATAGTATTGGATATGAAATTGATACAAAATTGATACCAGCAATCAAGGAACGGTTAGCAATTAAGGAAAGGCGTAAATCCAAATCACGTTTACATAAGGTAAAATCAGTATTGATTACACACCGATAAAACCAGTAATATTTGACTTCTAATCACTCCGAGGGTGTGCCTCAATACACGAACTCTAGCCTAATTACCAATCCTTATCTCTTATTCAGGAATTATGCTACTAAAGCGTGTCGGGATAAAAAAGACCAAGAAGTTTTTTGAACGGTGAAAGTCTATTATCTCAACATTATTTAGTTGAGGATGTTAGGTTTCGTCGATGATTTTAGCGATTGGAAATATCAATATGGACTGGATCTGCCTACTACCACATCTTCCAGCGCCAGATGAAAAACTCAATATTCGTGAACTCAATCTGCACCCAGGAGGCGCTGCAGGTAATTTTGCAGTTAGTTTAGCACGCCTAGGATCTGAAGTTGCCTTATTTGGTCATGTCGGGGATGACGCAGAAGGCCATGAAGCCCTCCAGGCATTGCAAAAAGAGAAAGTCGATACAACACGAATTATACTAGAAAAAAGTCAATCAACGGGCTTTGTCATTATTTTGGTAGGCGAAGAAGGCCAGACGATGAAACTCCGATACCAGGGTGCGAATAGCCAACTTGTCCCAGAAGAAATAACTCCCAAGCTCTTGAAAGGAATCAGTGTTGTTTATGTAGCTAGCGTCTCTATTCCCCTAGCACAAAAAGTAGCACAAGTATGTATGAAGGTTGGTATTCAATCAGCTATTGACGTTGGTGAAGCTTTACTTGAGCAATCTCTCGATGCCATCCGTAATATGATTTGCAGTTATCATATCGCGTTCATGAACGCCACAGTCTTCAAACGCTTATTCAAGAAGGATGCAACACCCGAAACTGTTCACGCTGAAATTGGAGGAACGCTTGAAACGATTAGTGTCACATTAGGAGCTGAAGGTTCGCTTACGGCAACACCTGAATTGGTTTTTCATACCCCCGCCTATAAAGTAAAAGCAATTGATACAACTGGAGCAGGGGATGCATATGCAGCCGGTTTCCTTCACTTTCACCAACACAATTTTTCAATCAAAGATGTAGCAAAAAGAGCTGCAGCTTGTGCAGCATTACAAATAATGCAGTTTGGTGGTCGAGCTGGACTTCCATCGGATCAGGAAGTTGAAAAATTCATCAAAGATTACAAAGAGAATTCAACCTAGATTCATGTCTTTGACCCATAACATATTGTAATATTCATTCCTAGCAGTTATGGAATAAAGGTAATTACAACAGGAGATTTAGATTCCTTAGCGATTTTATAAGAAACTTGACCCAGGGTATTTCGAAACCGTCCCGGCTTCTTTTGAGCACCAAGAATGATTAGATCAACGTCCTCTTCAGCAGCAATTTCCACCGCAGCTTCACAAATATCCTTAGCTGCAACATGTTTGGGTGTGACCTTAAGACCACTTTGTTCAGAGAAAATCGATATATCATCCATAAAGAGTTCACGCTGTAACTTGATTTCAGGAGCATCCATTCCAGATTTCATTTCTACTTGTGAAAAGTGAGTTAGATTTAATGCAATAAGCTCAGCATCCTTACCTGCGGAACTCTGTTTCAAAACTGCAGCTAACCTGAGTGCTGCTAAATCTTTTTTTGTATGTCGTATCGGGAGCAAGATTTTACGAAGCAACGGCTCCTTATACTCTTTTAATTCGTCTTGCCAAGATGCAATGATAAGCACAGGGATTTCACTTTTCCTCGCGACGCGACGGGCGGTAGAACCTAGTAACTGTTTATGATCTGAAGAATGCGCCGCAGATAATACAACCAAATCACAATTGTCATTGCTTGATTTCAAGATAGCATCAGAAGCACGAACGCGCTTAACAAATTCAATATCATATGACACATCAAGATGTTTGGAAAGGGAATTGGCTTGTTTTTCAAGTTGAGTTAGTAGGGATTTTTTTGATCTCCTTATGCGTTCCTTACAATGTAACAAAGAAACCATTGCCTTCGAATTCTCTGCAAGGGAAAAGCCCAAATCAAGGCTAGTCTTTTCTGCGGGAAATCCTTGCAAAGGAATCAAAATGCGTTTTAAAGTTGGCATTGCCCATTCATTTGAAGATAAAAAGCTCATGTCATATCAACCCTAATTACTCGACGTGAAGAAAGTGTGCAAATGTAAAAAGTGTATTGGTGCGATGAATAGAACAACCTATAAAAATACTCTGTACTTTTAGCTGATTCGTCGGGTTGCATTCTTTATTGCTGACTCTAGCTCTAAGTATGTTAGCTGATCGGAAAATACTGGAACATTATCCATGTCTTCCAAGCTAATCGATAAAATATACCAGAGAACCTTAACCAAAGTTTCCTGTAATTGGTCTGGTGATACATTAACAACATCTTGACACAATTTATCCAAAGTTTTACTTGCATATGATGTCTTATTTTGTCCATGCAACGAGAGATAAACTGGAGTCCATCGATCGTAAAAGAATTTCATGGCATTTCGGATGTTATGATTGAAAAGATTACGGAGGCGGTCAGCATCCATCCCATTGGTTGCTGCAGTCATAACTTCTTCAATCCTTGGTAAAAGAACATCTGCAACAAAGCCTTCAAGTTGTGCTTGATGTGTTGCCATCCAAACCTACCGAATTTTATTTTGTTGGTTTACATATTACTAAATGGTTGAATAAAAATCCCTATGCGATACCCATAACAATTAAATGAAAAATTGTTCAAACCACAATATTTAC
>JBHLSA010000111.1:0-6066 GCA_048882025.1 Candidatus Thorarchaeota archaeon
AAAACATCTCAAAACAATTAAAAAACATTTTATGATCTCGTCATTTTGCGCAGAAGAAGCAACGTGACCACATTGCCAAAAATAGCATTCGGTTCCGCCTTCTTTATTTGAAAGAATTAGAAAGCAAAGCCAAAGAAGAAATAGGCAAAGTGCAGGATCATGATTCACTTATTCCTTTCGTTGAAATTTAAATGATTATGAAAATTAAGGAGGAAAAATTAGGCATAGTCAAAAAGGAATTTGCTCCAACTACCACTTTTTATCCAACGGCTTCAAACTTGCAAGGGATCTGAAAAAGGTGGCTGAAAAGGTAGCTGGCGTTGAGAAGGCTCTAGTCTAATGTTGTAGACACGCAATGAAAATACAGATTAACGAAATGACAAGCCAGCATTGGTTGAAAATCAATCATCCTCTATTAAATTATTCTGTCAATGCACAAGTAATGTAAATTCACGTTATGGTTAAATACGATTTCTTCTCTTTCTAGCCCAAGCTCGAGGTAATTACTAATGAGTAAGACATTTGCTGTTGAACTCCAAAAGGTAGTGAAACGTTACAACGAAATTTTAGCTGTAGACCAAGTCGACTTGAACATCGAAAAAGGCGAGATTTTTGGCTTATTGGGACCAAATGGCTCAGGAAAATCTACAACGCTCAAAATGCTAATAGGTTTAGTTCAGCATGACTCTGGCTCAGTTAATGTTCTTGGAGTTAACGTGCAAAAAGACCCTGTAGCCGTGAAGCAGCTAGTGGGCTATGTTCCGGAGTCTCCACGCTTGTATGAATTTCTGACTGGAATTGAATACCTCGACTTCATAGGTGATATCTACGGGATGCAAAAAGAAGAAAAGAAAAGCAGGATCACCGAGTATTTGAAAGCCTTGCAGCTAGAAGGTCGAGAAGGCGACATGATAAATGGCTACTCAGATGGAATGAAACAGAAAATCGCTTTAATCTCGGCGTTTCTCCACAAACCAAAACTGCTGGTTCTAGATGAACCCTTAGGTGCCTTAGATCCGCGATCGGCACGTATAGTAAAAGATTTCTTGCATCAATTGAAAACACAAGGTGTAACAACCGTAATGTCAACTCATGTATTGGAGATAGCCCAAGCAGTATGTGACCGCATAGGCATAATGTACGAAGGAAAACTGTTAGCATTAGGTAACATGAAGGAGTTGAGGGAAATGGCGAAACTACCCGACTCTGGTTTGGAAGATATCTTCTTAAAACTAACTGGAACTGACGACATTAGAGCCGTGGTTGAGGAACTTGCTAAATGAATTGGAAGAACATTATCAGCTTAATGCAAGTTGAAAGAAAATCCAGTAGGCTCATCAGAGGTCAGAAAAAGACAAGATATCGCGAAAATCGTTTCTTATCATACTGGCCATACTGGCTTGCTTTAAGCATTGGATTAGCAGCCGGTATATTAGCCGGCATAATCTACAATTTAGCCACAACAGCTGACCCTGAACTTCTCAGTCTTTTCCAAGAGGGTACGCAGAGCCTCTTCTTCGCGCTGCCAACTTTAGTTTTAGTCTACAGCCTAGTTTTCACAATGATGCAACAAATTCGCCTCAGTGGCGTGAAAACCTCTTCTCAGGTGCCTTATTGGTTGCCTGTAACTTGGCAAGAGCATACAATGGCATCCATATTAGCTAGTTTAATGGGCTTCCCTTTTGCTTCAGTAATATTTATTGCTTCAACAATAACTGTGTTTTCGCTGTTTGTTGGTCAAATTCTTACGGCTATCCTTACAGTATTTTCAGTTTTTGGAGCGGCTTTCTTGGCAAGTGCTCTCACGGAAAACCTCAGGACCTTGCAAATTAGGTTTATAGGCGCAGTTTACAAGTCATCAGGTCGAGCTGCAGTGTGGGTGAGATTCATCGGCTCGTTACTATTCTTCTTGATATTCTACATTATATATTTCTACGTGACTTCAGGAGGGGCGTTAACAATCATCGAAACTATTGCGTCAGCTCAGACTTTGGCTTGGTTCGTTCCTTTCGTGTGGTTGGGCATGACACTTTACTCATTAACAAATGGGCTCTTGTTGCAAGGTTTCCTCTTTCTAAGTTTTTCAATTTTGTTTATCGCTGGTTTGTTTTTCCTCGCTACTTCATTGAATAGGAAATTCGGACTTTACGAGCCGCCAGCAATAACGGTTTCACGTGGAACTTATGTCCCAAGAACCGGTTTCTTGGGTAAACTTGGGTTTTCTACTGTTGAAGCTGCGCTGTTCAGGAAAGATTTAAAAGCATTTACGCGCCGGCGAGAATTGATGACCATATTCATATTTCCAATAGTCGTAATATTAGTACCTCTAATGCAATCAGTTCCTTCCGAAGCTTCCGTGCTGATGCTTGTCACCACTTTCCTTTTTCCGGCCGCCATTATGGCTTTGAGCCTAGGAAGCTTTATGATAGGTGAAGAAGGCCAAGTTGTTTGGCGAATTTATGCATCGCCAATTTCCGCCAAGACCCTAGTGAAAAGCAAATACTTTTTCATAGTTTTCTTTTCAATTATAGTTTTGGCGATTACGGGATTTGTAGGGTTTATAATATATCAGCCAACACTGAGAGCAACAATAGTAGCTTGCAGTGAGGCATTTTTTTTAATAATCACCATAGGGGCAATTTCATTATCAAATGGCATTAAGGGGGCTGATTTCACGGAGGTTCCTAGACCTAGAATGATACGTTTTTCATGGAGCTTGATTAATTTTGTTGCCTGTCTTATAGCAGGCATTGCGATATTGATCCCTTTTTTTCCATACGTGCTGTCGTCTGTACTATCGGAATTTTTGCCCAGTTTAACGGAAATTGGATTTTTAGATCCTTTTTTGGCGCTTATGGTAAGCTTGGTAATTTCGATGGTTTTAACTGTAATTTTCTATCGAATCGCCATTAATAATGCAAAAGAACTCTTAACAAAATCTGAATTGTAAGGTTTTTTAAACCTTTAAAGTGTTCCAGCAAATATCCCAATTGAAGGTAAAAAAGACTGATGGAACCATAATTACCTGAGGGATCGTTTTTTTCTGTTTAGATTGAAAAGCGGCTCTTTTTGGATAATGTTAGAACCTAGAGTTAGCGTGAATTATCATACGTCCCAAACATTAGTTTCTTTGAGAATCCACGAAATGGTCATAATCTGTCCTGGATTTGTGTAAATTGAAATGTCGTGAAATTCAACAAGAATCCCTGTTTCCTTGTCAAATTTTGTGTTCATATAATCAGTCCAAGTGGTAGAATAAGTAGGGTCGTCGGCGTCATAATATTGTTCGGTCAAGGATACAACGTTAATCTCCCGAATTCCACTCACAAAGTCTTTGGTTTCGGTTTCGTTTACAACAGCTCGAGTTAATCCTGAAGGACGAATTAGATCATTTTTTTCAAGATTTGAAGCATAAATTGCCCAAAATGAATTGCTTGGATACAATATTCCAGTTTTTACATCTATATTGCTATTGCTCTCAATTTCAGTTTCGTTTGCGAACCGCCATATAGTTTTAATTGAAACCTTTGTACCATTTACGTCGGTCACCGTAATTTTATACCATTCTGTCATGTTTAACTCAACATAATAGTCGACTAAAGTTGCATTCGGGTCATCGGAATTCCAGGAACTTGTAATGTCATAAATGAACTCGTCTCCAACCTTTACTCCCGGTGTAACATCTTGGCTAAATGGTGAGCCTGAAAAAATTACTAACGCCAAAATTATAGCCAGAATTGACGCGACAGCAATTACTAGAAACAAACGATTTCTTTTCTTCTTCCTCATCATGGACCACTTGATTTAAACACAATAATTGGTTTTTATGTCTTGCGGACAAACTCAGAATAATCACTCGTAAAAGGTTAATCCTGTTTCCTCAGTTTTTCAGGTTTATCGCGCCTGTTAAAAACGTCAAATGTCATTCATCTTAATTCGTAGTGGAGTATTTTTTGCTACTCTGCAGATGGCAAATTTTCCAATTGCCGATCGTGGCCGAATCGTTTTTGGGAACAAACCACGAATATGAAGAGGTAGAACATCATCAAATTTGATTTCTAAAATTACACCTTGCTCTTCATTGACGCTCATAGTGAAAGTGTTAGAATCGAATAATGATATTGAACCGAGGCCTGTATGAAGACCAATATCGAATGTGATTCGAACGTTGCCAACAGGATGAATGTACGCTTCTCGGTAATAATCCACTAGCACCACCGGTCGCAGAAGGGAGTAGCGACTCTCTAAATAGAATGTCTTAAGAAGATGATCCTTCGAATTTGCTAAGAAAGCAACATCACCTGCTATAATACGCTCAGCATCTTTGCGTGTGAGTTTCACACTCTCTTTGAAGATATATTGATCGAGCTTAGTTTTCCGTTCAAATTTGATGCAATCATCGCTACAATTGTAAATTCTTATCCGATATTTTTTCCGCCGAGAGACTCCAGATATTTTCTCGAAAAGTGCAGTATTCTTGAAGTCGTCAAAATAAAGACTCCGAACATGATAGCGTCCGTCAGGACCCGCATGAGGATCTAGTTTAAGAACCGCCCCTAACTTTTTTCGAAGGATTTTGTACTGAAAATAGTCAACATGATACTTTAATTCATGCCTTAGTCGCGGTTCCTTTTTTTCATTCATCGTTGTTTACGCCTTGCATGTATCTTGCCCGCAACTATTGTAAGAGCACTCAAACCAATAACTATGCCTATTAGTATCAAAATTAACCAAACCGGGGTTTCAGAACCAGGTTGTCGCTCGTCATTTCCCCAACCGGGCGTGGCCCTCAACAGGTAATCCCAACTTTCGCCTCCATCAGGCAGACGACCGTAGGAAACATCTCCGATTTGTTTCACAAAAGTTATTGAGTCAATCAATGTCGTGCCGTCACTTGCGAATAGACCTACCTCTTCCCCGTTTGCATTAAGACCAAAACTAGCATGCAATGAATCTGTATCAGAAGAATTGTCAGCCCAGATGAGCAACCAGCTTTCTGGTTCAATGAATGTCTCATTAGGAAAGCGCCATGCTGTAGGGTCTGTCAAATCATCAGTTAAGTACATGCCGCTTAGATCTATCGTCTCGTTACCAGCATTGAACAGTTCAATCCAATCAGGATAGGTTCCGTCAGGACCAGCAATTGTAATCTGATTGTCAGCCATGATCACATTAATAAACAAACCCTCAGGGACAACACCGAAATTATTAGGTGCTCCGATATTGACAATCTCTCCAAGATTATTGGCCAAACCAACGGTAGGCGTCAAATAGTTCCAGTTTGGACTCCCATCAGGCAGACGACCGTAGGAAACATCACTTATTTGCTTATCAAAAACAATTGAATCAATTGCAGATACACCATCACGTGCAAAAAGACCAATAGCTTCCCCACTTGCATTAAGACTAAAGCTTGCATGCAATGATCCATTATTAGAAAAGCTGTCTGCCCAAACAACTAGGAAACCTCCAGCAGCGATGTTTGTGCCGGTAGGAAACTGCCACTTTGGATTTGTCAGATCGTCAGTTAAATACATGCCGCTGAGATCAATCGATTCGTTGCCGCCGTTGTATAGTTCTATCCAATCTGGGTAATACCCTTCTGGGTCCAGAACTGCTGCATTGTTGCTAGCCATAAACTCGTTGATAAATAAATTACCGGGAACAACAGATGTCTCAGCTTCATATAATTCGTTTGGTGCGCCAGGAGTTGGTATTAGGAAGCTCCAACTTGGGCTACCGTCAGGAAAACGACCAAACGATATGTCATCATCTTGTGCCCCAAAAGTAATTGAATCAATTAGTGTCTCTTCGTCATTCGCAAATAGACCTATCTCTTCACCTGTTGCATTGAGACCAAAACTTGCATGAGTTGATTGCGAATAAAGTGTGTTATCTGCCCAAACAACCAGAAAACCATTTGGCTCTATGATTGTTCCGGCTGGAAACTGCCACTTTGGATTTGTCAGATCGTCAGTTAAATACATGCCGCTGAGGTCAACTGATTCAGTTCCGCTATTGTATAGTTCTATCCAATCTGGGTAGTCACCATCCGGACCAGGAATG
>JBHLSA010000112.1:0-5963 GCA_048882025.1 Candidatus Thorarchaeota archaeon
GATGAAATATTTCTGAGCAAAATAGTTTCATTTGCTTCAATGATATTAGGGCATTAGGAATATTGGAATGGTTATTGTAAAGAAGAGTATCAAGCCAAAAATGGCATTCCAATAGGGAAATAGCCAGTATACTTTTTCGATATTCGCAGATCGACGCAGTAAGAGGTAGAGGGGAATAGCAGGGTAAATGAGCATAAGGAAGTTCCAAGGTGCATTCCAAGGTGAAACAAAAATAAGTATAACAGCAAAAGTGAGCCAGAATGCAAGGCAGAGGATAAGAGAAGGAACGGCACCAATGAGGACGGCCGTTGTAGTAATTTTAGCTTGTTTGTCGGCTTCGATATCTGGAACTGCGGAGAACAGATGCATTGCGGATGTCCACATAAAGGCAGCAAAGAGGGGGAGAATTGGAGGAAGAATTAATTGTAATTGATAAATGGCTAAAATTGCAGGCATCACATAGAGGAAATTCGACATAAAATCAAGGAATGGTCGAGCCTTGAATCGAATGGGTTTCGCACTATAGAGGAAACAGAGAGCTAAGAAGATGCCCAGGATCAGACGAGTGATATTATCTGGCTGAAGTAGTATCAGGACAATTCCGTAAATGAAGGATAAGAGAATTAGTGAAATCAAGTTTCGTTTATCTTTGGCTGTCACACGATATTCTTTTTCATCTTTTTTAGGGTTAAAAATGTCAGTGTCTTCGTCAAAGTAGTCGTTAACGCCATAAAGAAAGATGTTGGCAGGGAGCATGAAAAAAAACAGATGTAGGGCAAAAAAAGGTGTAAGGATTTGACCTATTGTAGTTATGCCGATGACATATCCAATCAGGTAGGTTCCACCGAGGTATAACCAAAACCGAGGTCGAGAAATACGAAAAGCGAGTCGAATGATGCTTCGCATAGGAGTCCCTTCAATTACTAAGTTCTTTCGATATTTGATCAACCACGATTTGCGAGGACACGAGAGCCATTGGTACACCAATACCTGGATGAGTGTATTGTCCCGTATAGAAGAGGTTTTTCACCTTCTTACTTCTATGACGGGGTCGAAAGAATGCGGATTGACGAAAAGTGTGTGTGAGCCCCACCGCTGTCCCTTTGTAAGCATTATAGTCATTAGAAAAATCATTCAAAGCAAAAATACGTTTAATCGTAATGGATTCTTGAAAAGAGTCCCCAATTAATTTCTCCATATGTGTGATAATTTTGTTGAAGTATTTTTCTCGAATTTGAGGTGTATCTTCTATCCCAGGTGAAATAGGCACAGTAACGAAAATGTTCTCCTTACCCTTAGGTGCCACAGATGAATCGTAGCGTGATGGGCAGCAGACATAATATGCTGGCTCGTCAGGCCAAGCAGGCCGATCAAAGATCTGATCGAAATGTTTCAACCAGTCGTATTCAAGGAAAACATTATGGTGCGTTAATTGTGGTAATTCTCGATCAACACCGAGATACAATACAAAGGCGGATGGAGCAATGATTTTCTTTTTCCAGTATTTTTCGGGGTAGGTTTGATATTCTGAATCAAGCAATTGCATTTCGGAAAATGGATAATCAGCATTAACAACAACTAAATCAGCATCTATTGACCCTTCAGATGTTTGCACTTGATGGGCATGACGATTTTTTACATTGATATGAATTGCATCTACCTCAAATTGGAAATCAGCACCAAAGGATTTAGCGAGTTTCATTATTCCCTCAGGAATCATGCCAAGGCCGCCAAGTGGATACCAAACGCCCAAATTGTAATCAATATGTGAAATGATCGAATAGAGTGCAGGAGTATTGGTCGGGTTTCCCCCAAGGAACACTATGGGATATTCTAAGATTTTTCGGGCACGATCACTTTTGAAAAATTTCCGAACCCATTTGTCAATATTGCTTAGGATGTGTAGTTTTTGCCCAGCCTTCATGAGCTTAGGACTAAACATGGACCAGATACTGCTTAAATCCTCATACATGATGCCCTCCATCATGAATTTGTAAGTTTCCTGGGCTTTGTCCAAGTATTTCTGTAATTTTTCACCACCCTGTTTCTCAAAACTATCAAAAGTCTTTAAGTTAGGCTCCAAATCAGCAGAAATATCGATAACATCTTCACTTCCAAAGAAGATTCGATAATTAGGGTCCAGCCGTATCAGTTCATAGTAATCCGCTACAGATTTATCAAATTGCGCAAAGAAATTCTCAAAGATTTCAGGCATCAGATACCATGAAGGCCCCATATCAAAAGTAAAGCCCTTTGTTTTCCACACTCGGGCTCGGCCTCCAACTTCTGCATTGCGCTCAATTACTTCAACTTCATACCCTTGTTTCGCAAGAAGAGCGGCTGCAGCTAAACCGCCAATGCCAGCACCAATAATCAACACTTTCTGCGGCTTCATGTTATATTTCCCTCTAAATACGGCGGAGTGATTGGCAGTCGTATTTAATGGTTATGGATAAAATTACTAATTATTTATAAGTTAAATGAATTATAAATATTATTAGTGAATACAGATAGTAAGAGAGAACTGTTTATAAGGAGAACTTTTCACGAAGCTTTTAAAAACTGACGTGCCATTAGGATTGGATAAATATGTTCAGGGGAGAACGGTACCACCTAGAGGTCATTCCTACACAAATTCGAGTAAAGGATAATTTAACAACTGGCGAACTAAATCGCGCCTATGATTACTGTATGAAACTATTTGCAAATCATGCAAAATCCTTCCATTTTGCTTCACGATATCTTGAACCTGAACAGCGTCGAAGCCTTGCGGCACTTTACGGATTTTGTCGACTAGCAGATGATTTTGTGGACGAGGTAACTCTAGAACCAGACCAAATTGAAACCGAAATTGATGAATTGGTTGAGATTGTATCCCGAATAAATTCTGGCGAAACCTTTGATCACCCAGTATTCCAAGCCTTTGGTCATACCCAAATGAAGTATCGAATTCCAGTTAAATACCTCTATGAATTACTTGAAGGCGTGCGTATGGACGCCCACCGAAAAGAAATTGAAACCCAAGAGGAACTCGACCAGTATTGTTTCCGTGTCGCATCAACAGTAGGGCTATCTATGTGCTATATCTGGCGATCGATTCACCCCGAGACACTCCAACGAGCCGCAGACTTGGGCATCGCAATGCAACAAACAAATATTCTTCGAGATCTAGCTGAAGATTATGATAAAGGACGTATTTACATACCGCTTGAGACGCGGCAGAAATTCCGAATTCGTAGAGAAGATTTTGAAGCCAGAAAGATTACGCCAAATTTTAAGCAATTACTTAAACATGAAATCGCCATTGCCCGAGCCAATTATGCCAGCGCAGAAGTTGGTTTAAGAGACCTCCCACCAGCCGCAGCATTCACGATTAAAGTTGCCGCTCGCATCTATTCTAACATCCTGAATGCAATTGAGAAAATGGATTACCAGGTATTTAGAAAACGCGCATATGTTCCGAAATGGAAAAAATTCTGGATTGCTCTTAGATGCCGTCAAGAGTACGTTCGTGAACTAAAGGAATTAGTTATACATCCCTGATTCTGAAGGGTTACTGAAATTCAAATGACTAATGGCGAGAAGAAAATGAATCAGCCTAATTCACCTAATATTATTGTTATTGGGGGAGGGTTTGGGGGTCTAGCTACAGCTGTAAGGATGCAAAACGCCGGATTTCAAGTTACCCTTCTGGAAAAACGTTCCCAGCTCGGTGGTCGTGCTGGAGTAATTGAAAAAAAGGGGTTTCGGTTTGACACAGGTCCAACAATTATTACTCCACCTTTTGTCGTGGAAGACATTTTTCGTGAAGCCGGGCGCAATCCTTCTGAGTATGTTACCTTGGTTCCAATCCACCCACACTATCGATTACACTATGCAGATGGCACACATTTTGACATCGGGACCTTTGATGAAGTCACTGAACAAATAAGGAAATTGAGTCCAGCGGATTTGAAAGGATATCAGAAGTGGCTTGATCTCCTTGAACCAATCTATAAACTTGGATTCGAAAAGTTCGCTATGACACCCTTTGAAAGTCTTTGGAGCATGATAAAGATAATTCCACCGGCTATTCGCCTTAAATCTTACAAGAGTGTTTATGGCCTTGTGGCAAGTTATATGAAGAACGAGAAGCTGCGTATGGCATTCTCATTTGTCCCACTCTTTATTGGTGGGAATCCCTTCACAACAACAAGTGTATATTCACTAATTGCCTATCTTGAAAACAAATATGGCATGCTTTGGGTTAAGGGAGGAACTCATCGACTTGTTGAGGCTTTAGAAAGACTATTTCGCGAGCTTGGAGGAGTACTCAAACTTAATTCTGAAGTAACTAAAATCGAAATTGATGAGAAGGAAAATAAAGTAGCCGGAGTCATCACTAAGAATGATGAACATGTTCCCGCAGATATAGTGGTGAGCAACGCAGATGTTGCTTTGACTTACATGAAACTTATCGATAAGCGATTTCGTCGGAAAAACAATGACCAGCGGTTCAAGAAAGCCAAGTATAGTATGAGTCTATTCATGGTATATTTTGGAACAAAAAAGAAATATCCAGAAATGCCACACCATAATGTTATCTTTGGACCCCGTTATAAAGAGCTTATCAAAGACATTTTTGAACGGCATATTCTCCCGGATGATTTTTCTATTTATTTACATGTGCCCACGCGTACAGATCCAGAGCTTGCGCCACCCGGTTGTGAAACCTTTTATGCATGCGTACCAGTTACTAATCAAAATTCGGGAATAAATTGGGATGAGAAGAAAGAATCTTTCAAGAATCAAGTTTTAAAATACCTAAATGACCATTACCTGCCCGACCTTTTAGAAAACCTAGAAGTCTGCGAAGTATTTACTCCCCAAGATTTTGAACACGAGCTTAATGCTTACAAAGGAAACGCATTCCAATTACAACCTCTGATGCGCCAATCTGGATGGTTTAGACCACATAATCGTTCTCGCGATATAAAGGGATTATATATTGCTGGTGCAGGAACGCATCCAGGTGCAGGGGTACCGAGCGTTTTGCTTAGTGGAAAAATTACATCAGACCAAATCTTAATCGACTATGGGAAACCGCATAACCACTAAATCCCATCTTCGGACTATTTCCTAACTTTTTATCATGCAACAATATCTTGAATCCGATTATTTCGGAGACCCTAACGCAACCGTTTCGACAATACTAGCCAGTTTCACAATAACTAGAGGTTTATCTGGGGAAAGCGAAGTCCACCCATCTGATGGTTTCATTCCATGAGCTGGAAGGAAATTTACCGATAATTGTTTTAATCCAAATTCCGCCATATGTTTGATTGCTTTTATTCTTTCATCAGAATCAGTTACTATCTCTAATTCACCACGAAATACAACAAAACAATATTGGTGTAAATCTGGCTGATAGGTTTCGATTTCCACAGCGACATGATTGTCTTGGCCTAATAGTTTCATTTTCTTACCATATCGTGTGAAGTGAAAATAGAGAGTACCATCAATGTAAGCATATTGAAATGGCGCCATATACGGATATTCATCTCCTCTGAATGCAATTCGACAAATAACCTGTTTTTGGAGAAGAGTTTCAATCATGGATCGCTTCATTTTCGGCAATTTCACAATAGACATTAGAAACACCCATTACATAGATGAGAGTAATCTTCTCTCATAAATGCAACACAATTAACAATCAGGTCTTGAAAATGGTTAAAGCCCATGAAACGTCGATGTTTATTTTTCGACGTGATTTAAGGTTTCAGGATAATTCTGGGTTAATTAATGCACTAAGCACCTCAACAAAGGTTATCGCTTGCTTCTTCCTTGATCCAAGGCTATTAACTAAAAAATCATCACATCATAATGCAATCCAATTTATGGTTGAAGCGCTAAAAGACTTAGACGGGCAATTAACGCAGAAGAGAAGCCACCTTTTTTGTTTTTCTGGTATTCCAGAGGAGATT
>JBHLSA010000113.1:0-5948 GCA_048882025.1 Candidatus Thorarchaeota archaeon
GGAGAGAAAAATGAGGCCTTCTGCTGCCAAAAAAGAAATGGTAAGGTGAGACAAAGAACCCAGTAATGAGAAAGGCCTTCGGCTGTACTAGCAATGAATAGGGCAAGAAGAACTCCAGGAATAAAGATTGTTAGGGCTTTTCGAGGATATTTTACGTAATATAAAAGACTAAGAAGTCCCAAACCAACTATGGAAGCCATCATGATTGGCGCAAATTGGGGTGCGAGCTGGGCAGGAATTCCTAAGGCAATACCCAAGTTGAAGACAATGGAAGGAATTGACCCCATAAAAAGGAAAGCAGCGGGATAATAACGATTATAATATGGACTCAATGGATTAGGATCTTGCCAGTTAACAGGTGGACGTCCAACTTGCATTATAAGGAGATCACGTGTGAACCGAATGGGACCGTCAGGCAGCCATAAAAAGAAAACAAGGGTAACTAATAGTGGTACGATCATGCCCAGTATATTTTTTCGAAGTTGCCCATTCTTCAAGTGATATACTAGAATGAATGGAATGAATATTGCACCCATTTGATAGGTGGTCGCCAAAAGAACGGAATATAACCCAGTGCGGAAGGGGTAATCGAGATTCAGAATAGTAAGGGTGATGAGCATGAGAGGTAAAGACATGAAAGTAATAATATTTACGAAGACAGAGAACGGGTTTATCCAGATAATTTTAGAAATATGTTGATGCCCATTTTGCCAGAGTCGATAATAGGTGATGAAATCAAAGAATACATGGAGTACAAAGAAGGAAGGCATAAAGTCAATAGTTCCAATACTTTGAGGACCAAGCCAGAGTAAGCAGGGAAGATGGAAAAGAATCGCAAATGGCGGATAATTGAAGTAATCTTGTGTGTAAGGTCCACCAAAGGTGTGTAAGACATATGTTTGACTATAGGGATTTATGAGTTGTACAAAGTTAGCTATCCCTTTGAACACTAGTTCGTTCATGTCGTTGATGTCACCAGCAATATCTAAAAACATAAGAAAGCCAATTAGCGTGGCAGTTCGGACAATTATCCCAGCCCAAAAACCAGTGTCACGGATTAGCCGGGGCAGATCATTAAGATTCAATGCATGAAGAATCCGGCGCCATATGCTTGTTTTTACCTGTGGATTGGATTGCTTTTTCTCCATATTTTAATTTCACCAATAGTTACAAGAGGCTGGAAGGCTTCGCTCATGGCTTGTGCCACCTTTTCGTTCATAAGCCTTATGCCCACTAAAAAAAGAGAGAACGGGTGCGTACGCAAATCGTGTTAACTGTATCTAAAGATAGCGCCGAAAGAGATTACCCCACTCGGTTTTCATAATCCGATCAATGTGGCGCTTCCCGCGGGTCTTTAGCCAAATATCGCGGAGATAATGGCTGATTTTAACATTGACATTAAAGAAGGCAGAACGCATCATGAAGGGTTCGAGAAAACTACTTCGAAAGAAGCGGTCGAACCGGATGACCGGATCAAGTTTGGTTTGATAGTTAAAACATACGCCTTCGACTTCATCGCCTACCATCTCTTTCGTGCAGAGATCACCGTTCCCTAGCCCCTGTTCATGGGCCAGGCGTACATGACCGATTGTCATTGGATCATAGCCAATCATTTGTGCACAGAGAGCATCGAGGGCAACAAGATCGCCGCTCGCAGCGATGTAATTTTGCACATAGGGACGCCCAGTACGTGGACCTGCACCATCCATTGCGATAGTGCTATCGGCAAAGGCAAAAAGGGGTCCACAAAATTCCTGTTGAATGCGAAGTAAATCAACCAAGATTTCATGGATTTTCAAGTGATAATGATGGCGAACCGTTCGTAAGAAACCGAACGCATTTTTCATGGAACAAGTAATTGTACTATGACCGTGGCATTTGAAGGTTGGCAGATGAATAATTTGTGCATCAATAATTGGTTTAGGCATAAGCATATCTTCTTGACCAAACACCATAGGTTTGGAGGGATTGACTTCCACCCATTCCTCATCAATGAGGATAGTCCAAGGAATATCGAACTTCTCTAAAAGCGGGACATACCGATTCTTGTACATACCGGTCCGTGCATCAGTAACTACGGTCATATTCTCCAAGGCGAGAACATCAGTGAAGTTTCGGTTTGAGAGTTCACGGAGGGTGGCATCAAGCTGGTAGGGTTGGGTTGAACATGATGGGAAATATTCTTGCCACGAAATGTTGAGCTTAATTACTGTCCGAGTCTTAGGGTCAAAAATTTGGTCAAGCTTCGCAAGTCGGAAAAGCCGAGCCACATCATCAAAGTAAGTCTCAGGACTGGTCTTTACCACAGCAAGAGGCCATTTACTTGGATCAGATTTCTTCATTCTTGTCACCTGAATTGCCCACTGATGCATTGGGGAATTTGTATTAGCTTTAATTTTTCGGTCTATCCATCATCTTGAGGTGGGGGTTTTCCTGCGATATGAGGTTCTTCTGTGTCTTGGAGTTTACGGTAACCACGGCCCATTGTAGCAATTGCGGGGACACCTAATGCGGATAGCCCGATGATATAGACAAGACCATCCAATAACGCAATACTAGCCGCATGAGTGATACCAAAACCAGGAAGGTAGGTAAGTAAGGCTGCAAATTGGAAGATGAAAATACCAATGCCTGCAGGGAGAAGAATCGCTAATAGATGTCCTGCTGTATAGCTTATGGAAGAAACAAAAATTGATTCAAGATAGGTTAAAACTTCAGCAAAAGCAAGGGCAAGAAAAGAAAGCTTCATTGTTTCAATAATCCAAAGTGGCACACTGATTAGAAACGCAATTCCAGAATTCCAACTACTAATATCTGTTCGCATATCTGCAGCAAAATTTTCAACGAAGGTAGGGACTTCATCTTTCAGCCGTTCTGAAGGTTTGAAAAGTCGACCAACAATCCGAGAGAACCAACCTACAAACCGATTATTCCGAATTAGGATAAAGAATGTAATAAACGCAATAGCAAGGACGATGCCTCCTAGGAGCGAAGAAAGGGCTTGTCCAGTAATGGCTCCAAAAAGGAGAAAGGCGGATACAACAATTATCAATACTAAGCTTGCAAAGTCCAAAACCCTTGCCAGTAGCATAGATGCAAGGCCTGCTGAAAATCGTGTTCCCGTTTTTTCCCGAAGCCAATAGGGTGTGGCGATATCTCCTGCACGAAGTGGAATAACATAAGTTAAGAAAATTCCACCAACCAGCATCGGAAAGAGCGAAGCGAGATTCCCTTTTGTATTGAAGGGACGGAGAAGAACCCACCAACGAATTGCACGAAGCAGATATGCAATACTAAAGAGAGCAAAAGCGGGAAGCATCCAAAATAAATTAGCGGTAGTTAGTGTCCCTACTATTGCGAAGAGGCCACCCTCTCCATTAATGATTAGGGCAATGTGAAGCCAAAGAACAATTAGAATTAAACTAACTCCGGCTATGAGATAATCCCAACGTTGGCGCATTAAGAACAGCTCAGTTGTAATTACAGCGTAGCATCCACTCTGCCCCTAACTAGCCTAAAATAGTTATCCTCGCCAGCAAAATATCATTAATTATCTTAGTAAGGTTTTTTAGAAGATAGTAACGATGACTTCACCGTATGCCACCGAAATTTGCTGTGATTCCCGCTGCTGGTGAAGGTAAACGTATTCGACCCTATTCAGAAAAAGTTCCAAAGCCGATGATCCAAGTCTTTGGACGACCAATCTTAGCTCATGTAATAGACCGCTGTAAAGCCGGGGGAATAACTAATATTATAATTATCGTGAATCCCCAATCTAATGCGGTGAAGAACTACTTTGGAGATGGTACAGAAATCGGAGTATCCATTGAGTATGTACAACAGCCTAAACCTGAAGGTATTGGACAGGCAGTCGGTTTAACTGAAGGAATCGTCGAAACTCCCTTCGTTGTATATTTGGGAGATGAACTCTATGTTGACTCAGACCATACTGGATTCATCCAATCTTTTGAAAGTACAAAATGTGCGGCTTCGATTGGTGTGATTCGTGTTGATGATGAAGAGCTCATCCGGAAAAACTACTCAGTGGAATTGGATTCGGCTACCCAAATTGTTCAAAATTTAGTTGAGAAACCCACAATTCTCACTAACAACATCCTAGGTTGTGGGTCCTACATCTTTGATGACACTGTATTCGAAGCTGTGCGGCAAACTCCAAAATCAAAGAAAAATGAAATCGAAATTACTGATACTCTCAATACTATTCGAAAACTCGGCAAAGATGTCTATGGGTATTTCTTGGGAGGCACCTACCTCAATGTTACCTACCCTAAAGATATCCTAGAAGCGGAGAAACTCTTAAGCAAAGATAAGGACAAGATTCTATAGTCCTAATATCACTTTGATCATTTCAAGGCCATTGCGAAATGCTTTCCCTTTAGATGTGGTGATTTTTGCTTCACCGACACGAGTAAGGTATAAGACGGGGATTTCTTTGATTTTTCCTCCATGTTGGAGGACTTTAACAATCATCTGTGGAGAAAAGGCAGCACCCTCAGCATTGAGCAAGGGAAGAATTGCTTCGAGCATTTCACGGCGGATAACACGGAGAGTACAGCCAACATCAGTTAACGCTGGATATCCATGTATGAGTCCCAAGAGTTTCGCCACTGCTATATTTCCTACAACAAGAAAAAGTCCCATATTTGCTCCTTCCTCCAAGTAGGGCGTCGCTGTACGAGTACCCACCACGAAGTGATGATTTTTTATTTGGTGTAGTAATCGTGGCACATCAATTCCACGAAAAGTTTGATCAGCTTCAGTGATAAGAATAAGATCAAAACCTCGATTGAGAGCCTCTCGTAACCCTCGGCGAATAGCAGCACCGTAACCCTGGATAGTTTCAGGTATTACTATAGCCCCAGCAGATTTCGCGACTTTAGCAGTATTATCAGTGGAGTTGTTATCAATTACCAAAATAGCATCGACTTCCGGAGTCATGAAATCTTTCACTGTATGCGCAATGGGTTCTTCTTCATTCCATGCAGGAATTACGACGCATACGCGTTTACCCTGGTACATGATAAGCACAACACACCAATAAACGTGGGAAAGCGGATTCTGTTTCATGCAGGACTTCAAACTATAAAAGTACAATTGCTTTAGGGAGGGAATTCTAATGAGTAAGTTACAACAGCACAAAAATAATTATACATTTAGACAGTATGCCGGAATCAGTCGCCCTTCATCAGTTGCATGTAACATTTTTTCAGCTAGATAAGAAAAGAGTTGGTCAACGTTTTCACCTGTTCGGGCAGAAACAGGGAAATAGGCTTGGATATTATTTCGTTGACAGAAGTTATGGATCTCTTCGTCTGAAGGACCTCCTTCCAAATCTGCCTTCGCACCTACAAGGATAACAGGAATATCTCCAGCACTACCTCTAATTACCTCAATCCAGAATTCAAGTTGAAGAAACGTCGAAAAGCGATTCAAATCAAAAACGATGAAAGCCCCGTGTGCGCCCAAGCAGAATACGGGCATAAGCTCTCGAAATCGTTCTTCGCCCCCAAAATCCCAAATTGAAAGTCCAACTTTTTGGTTTTTTACTTCCAGTTCTTGATAAGCAAATTCCGATCCAACGGTCATAGTGGGCGTTGTACTATATTCAAGAATATATCGTTGGATAATGCTGGTCTTCCCCACTCCTCCTTCACCAGCAACTATAACTTTGAAAATGGGCGTTTTTGGTTTGACCACTGAGGTTTCAATTTCGGTTACGATTCGTCCGTTTGTATGTTGATGAGTAGCCAGACCTAACACCACAGCGGTTACCAATATGGCTAACCACTAGTCGTAGTGGTCACCACACCTTTCAAGCCTAATTCATGCGCCGAGATTTTTATACTATCCGAGTTTTTCGACATGCCTGAAGTTTTCTTGGTTTTTTCGCAACTATCTTGGGTGGTAAATAGATTTTTGGTTCCACA
>JBHLSA010000114.1:0-5903 GCA_048882025.1 Candidatus Thorarchaeota archaeon
GTAAAACACATTCCTGAAAAAAGGAGTTTTTGGATGGGAAAATACATCTGCCCAGGAGGCCGACTTGAAGTAGGCGAATCACTTGAGAAGGGAGTTCGTCGTGAAGTCAGAGAAGAAACCGGATTAGAAATCGAGATTTTACGTTGGGTACGCCCGATGGAAAGGCACATCTGGAATTCAGATGGTTCACTTCAGGATCATGTTATTTATCTGGATGAATCTATTATTGCACTTTAACACATATGATAGATGGAGCCAATCTTTCGGTTTAGGGGCGTCTCTTTCAAAATCATTATTATCATACGGATAGTAACCAGCCATGGTTTAACCCGAGGAAGCTCTTATATTGGAACGCATCAGGACACTTGGACCTTTAATAAGAGTGCAATTGTCACTGGCGTGACCACGCTATTCGCGTTCATTCTGCTTCTCATTCTTTATAGGCCTTGCCTACGCCAAAACCCACAACATCACCGGTTCAATCATCATTCTCGGCCTTCCCGACGCCCTCCCCCTCCTCCTATCCAGCATCTTAATTTAAGACCCCTCCACGCCCGAACCGCACACATCTTCCAAGGCTTCACTCATGGAGATACCCCAAAAGAAATGAATGCTTAGAGGTTGTTCTAAAATGTAGTTTTATAATTAGGGGTACAAAACTAAAACTAGTTTGACAGTGGTGTTGGCTTTCAGGTTGTTCTTGCCTTCCCAAGCCATATATACTGTTGTCAACTATCGTGATTGCTCAGTTGTCCTGGCATTCAGGGCCTTATGACAAAGAACATGAAGAAACTACTCATAAACTATGAATTAATAAGAAAATAGTCTGTGTTGTCATTAAGGAAATTGATGACACAATGCACCATTTACTGATGAATGAAGAAAATCACAAAATCGAACCAGCTGGTTCGGATTTAAGCCTCATTTGGCTCGTCAGCTCACCTTTTGATTACCTGCCAGACGTATCAAATTTTTATCAGTGAATTTTTTTACGAAAGTTAGAATATCTTGGGAATGGCAAATATGATTTTACCTGTGAGCCGTAGACAAGTTCTGACTACACTATTACTGCTTCTTTTCCTATTTCCGATGTCATCTTATGCAAGAATGCCGTGGTCATACAATATTTCTTCAAGTAATGACCTCAAAGTACCAATAGTACCTGATCTCCTTAATTATGGGATCAACCTCGTCTTTCTAGGCATCAATGATTCAAGAGTAGATCAAGAGTCTTTATTGGTTCGCCTGCCTAGATGGTATGCCCCGGCCGATGGCATGTATTGGCGTCTAGAGTTTGACATGAACTTCACACTAACATACAATCTTGTATTTGCTGATAAATCTCAAGTAGATGATTATCGAACATTTTTACACCAAAACTCTGTAGAGGATAGGTCACCACTATTCATACAGCCTGAATATCCAATGGCTAAATACATTCACTCGAGTATCGCTGAGTCATATTTAACTGAGAACGTGATCGACAAATCATCAGCAACCCTTGTAATCATTGATACCTACTCCTTTGATCCCGCTGGACATGTTCCTTATTATTATAATGCGACCTATAACGAATTGGATGCAGAACTCGAGGGATGGGTTATCAACCCAATTCCTTGGGCTTCAACCTACCAGATAGCTGGCGGGGGTGAGAACTCAAGACTACTCTGGCTAGACCTTTCAGCAGGTCCGACCACCTATCATTCGACCTCTGATTCAAGCACAGGAGGTGTAGAAGAGATCTTACCCATTTGGACCTACGAAGAACTCACCAATCCCGTTGAACAACTAACAGAAGATCTTGTCAAATACATTACTCAAGCAATCGAATGCCGGTTCTTACCATCAACTCACTTTCGAGCCACTATTGGGATGCCTCTAATCTATTCACCCACCACTGAAATTGCAATGGAAGTTCTTCTAGTAGATTTGGCCAATACTAATTACAAATTTGAGGAAAGACTCAAGCTCGACTATATAGTATCCGAGTACGAAAGAGTGAATCCTTACGTTAAATGCACATACACTGTATCAGAGTGGGACTGGGAATCAGACCCCAGCTTTCTCTCAGTCCTTGAAGCTTCCAAAGATGATCAAGCTATGACCTATGACCCGAGGATTCTATTGGAGTTTTTTGACCAAGAATACATTAAGCTCTTCCATCCGAGCTCGTATACTAGATTAGTACTACCAATCTTCCTGTTGACAATTCCTGTAGGTTGGAACTTCGATCCTGATTGGGGCGGAATGGCTAACAATATTGCTGGCGAATTTTCCTACATTTATGGGAAACAAAGTCTGGACTTAGTTGATCCAAGTTATATCGATCAAGAGATCATACCACTTGAGGGTCTTCAAATTGAGAGTGGAGACTTCTTCCATGTTTCAGGATATTTAGGGAGAAGCATTAATTCTGTTGATTTTTCGATGGATGTTCTGAGCAGCACAGTTAGCATCTATTTTCTAGATGAATATGGTTACAATCAATATGAGCAGGCTTTACCATTCGTGGATCTTTTGAATAGATCATTTGAAAATGTCTCAGTTGGGTCGGGTACGGTGCTATCAAACTTCGAATGCCCGATTTATGGAAGATATCATATGGTCATTGAAAATAATGAAAATGAGACAGCAACCGTTAATATTACATTGAATATAGAGACCGACCAATGCTATGGGTACACTTGGAAAATCATGCATGAGATTGGACATGCTTTGGGGTTAAACCATCCCCATATTGCATACTCTTGGGGCAACTATAACCACCCAAATGCTAGCCCAGGGATCTACGTCAATTGGCTTTGGGATATGTCGTATTCTCATATGAATTACGCGAATCAAGCTCCAACGATTTCCTTGATGGATATTGACACGCTTCAAAGAGAGTCCATAACAAGATATTGGGAAGATGCGGTGAGCACGTGGAATGATACTGTTGGAATTTCTACAATCAAATATGGTGGAGTTCCATCCATCATAAAAGCGCATCTACTAAACGCTTCCAAATGTTTAGATCAGAGTGTGGAATATTACTCTAATACCAGCAGGCTAGATAACTACTATAATTCACTTCTAAGGATATTTGACATGTGGAATAATCTTAGATTGGCCTTAGCTGAACTTGCATTCTATTCCCAATTAGAGATTCAAAACACTCTGTTTATTGTTTTTGCGATGACCGTCATCATCCTAGTACCTTTGATTTATGTGGTAATTCTAAGAAGGAGAAAGAGGGATTAACTTTTACATGTTGCAGATGTAAATTTAAGGTCTGGAAGGAAGTTATCGAGGAATTATGTGTCATTCATCGCACATTTGGGGTTGATGTGGACGTAACATCTTTTTTATTCAGCTGTCAAAGTGATACTAATTTTCGTTCTCAGAATTCTCCGTTTTCTTTTCCTTTTTTTCCTTCAATCCTAAAAATTCCAATAGAAGTTCGTCATCTTTACGTTTAGATTCTCTAGTCGAATCACAAGTATCTGAATTTGAAATCTGTGTTAAAGCTGCCTTCTTCATTTTTTGAAGAGTTTGCATCTCCTCCGGAGAGAGATCAGGACGCCAAGGTTCGTTCAACCGTTTGGAGAGCTTTTCACAAATTGGTGGTTCCGGCCAGGCTCCAGGATCATAAAGGATATAATTCCCGAACTTTGTGGGTTTTTCTTGAATACATGCACGTACAGCATTCTTCACGTTCTCAGGACGCATCCCGAAGGGTGGATCGTCCTCTTGAATAAGATTCACAATCGATATTTGCTGGCGAAATCGCTCTATCGCTTGCACAGAGATGTTAGCCAAATAGGGCGTCGGAGCTGTGGCCCCGATAATGGTTCGTCGCTTATCATCTGCAACACCATTCTCAACAAGACAAAAAAGAGCCTCTGCAGGACGGTGACCCTCTGCTTCACGCCAGCACAAAATAAGAAAACGAATATTAGGATTTGCCACCACATTGACGATGAGCTTCTCAATGCCAATATTTTCTGTTTGAAGTGTACCGGCAAGAGCAGCTCCAGCTTCTATAGCTGTGGTGACCAGCTTAGTTAACTCTGGCTGAATGTTAGTATCAGGAGTGTCTAGGATTGCTACAACAGCAACTGGCGAAAAATCGTTACCGCGAAGGTAACGACCCTCCTCTGGTGGATATTTTGGTGGTGGTTCAACTTTTAACATTTCATATCCGGAAACACTTACAGCTTGCTCTGGGCATTTCACTGCACAAGCGCCACATGCGCTGCAATTGGTTTCATCAACAATAATGGCAACCTCCCCAACATCAGAGTCACAAAGTGATAAAACATTGGCAGGACAACTCTCTATGCATACTCCACAACCTTTACACTTGGTAGTATCAATGGAAACTGAAACCATCATAGAGCCTCCACATGATTTTCTCTGACTAACCGGCTTTAATTCCTAATGATACTGATCACTTGTCACGATTAAAATCAGGTTCAATTTTACATTTATTATAAACTCGACTTTTTCAAGAGTTAAACGTTTTTCCTATTAGAAATTGTTATGACAACCGAAGTGCTAAGGGAAAGCAGCACTTACGTAGAAACTAAAATTCGCACGAACCAAGAGTAATAGTGTTATTCTGACACTTTTGCATGTTATTGTGACCCTTTTTGGTAGAATACAATGGTTATTGCATAATCTGGAAGTTGTATCTAGGATGAAAAGTGGTACCTTTCGACCAGGTTCAGATGTGGGGGAAGGAGCTTGGTTTTCAAGAGATGAGCTTCCCCAGATACTTGATGAAATTCATGAGGATACACAGAGGCTCTTACAAGAAGTAGGCCTACTTTAATAACTCAAACTCGTTTTAGTCAAAATACAGTTTCAGATAGTTCTTGATTTGGGATGGTTTGTCTAGAATCGTCATACCCTTCATTCCTCGAAGCCGCTCAACATTCTCTAAGTCCACTCTACGAGTAGTTAATAGCATTTTTTCACCACTGGGCAACCTTGTAGTCAAAGTTCCAGGTTGTTGATCGACAGGATAGATGTAAATTGGTACATCAGCTTTCATTGCTTGAGCCACACAATTAGTGACTAGGGTGTCAGCAATACCATAGGCAATTTTCGCAACCGTATTAGCAGTTGCAGGCATTATCACAAGGAATTTGTAAACTCCTTTCTGGAGGGCTCCAGCGATAAATGGTGTATTTGCATCAATTTCATTGTGTATTTTAGATGTTAGAGATTCTAGGTCTTTTGCTAGCTTGTACCATTTAATAACCTGTGACCCTGCCTTAGAAAGAAAGATCATAAGTTTGACATCGTATTCGTTTACAATTTCTCGCATCACATTAATAGATTCAGGCATGAAGTCGCCAGCACCCGTTATTGCCCAAGCAAATTTCACAGGCATCAAAACTCGCTCCAAATTACTTTAGGTTATTCAAGCGTATTTTCATTATATCTATTGCTAATAACACCCTCCAAGTGCTTGATAATTGATAAGGTAGATAAAACAATGAAGTAATATTAGACTGGTGCTTGAATTGTGCGCCCAAGAGATTCGCGTGTTAGGTATTTCAGGAAGCCCAAGAAAAGCAGCAACAGATTTTGCGCTTCAAGAAGCGTTGCGGTACGCTGAGGAAAAAGAGAACGTTAAAACAAAATATTTCTCTGTGATGAATAAGAAACTCAACTTTTGCATTCACTGTGACTATTGTATCCGTAAACGTGAAGGTTGTACTTTCAAAGACGACATGGTAGAAGTCTATGGATTAATGGAATGGGCGGATGCCTATATCTTAGGAAGCCCTGTTTATCAAGGTAACATTAGTGGTCAACTTAAAACGCTCCTTGATCGCACTAGAGCCTTGGTTGCTCAGAAGCCTGACGTATTTGATGGCAAAATAGGTGCAGGTATCGCAATTGGCGGTGACCGG
>JBHLSA010000115.1:0-5893 GCA_048882025.1 Candidatus Thorarchaeota archaeon
CTTTAAATCTAAGTTAGAATCACAGAGCGTAGAAGATACATCTTAGTCATGATTCCTTGAGAAATTAGACAAAGAGGTTTGCTGGGTTGGCTTACTTTTAATGCGTTGGTCCGTAACACGATTAACACGATCTCGAACATGTCTAGGCATCCGATGTGGCAACCCTAACAGCTCCATAAGTTCAATACAGTTCCGGGCTGCGAACCCATGCCAGTGGTTATTCATATAGCCGTATACTGGTTTTGAACACTGTTTTTCAATTGCTTGCACCCTAGGTACCCACGCTTCTAGTTCCTCTCGGCTGTACAAATAATAATACCAAAGTTTGTCTCCATGTCCATGCCATCGTATATAAGAAAATGGGGCAGTAATTTCGACTCGCGGAGGAAGGAGGGGTTCGTCAACAATACAATATGCTACTTGGTGACTCTGGAGGAGTTCGAAGGTTGAATCCTGCATCCAAGATAGGTGGCGAAATTCAATAGCAAATTCCCATTCATCTGGTAGTGTCTGCAAAAAGGTGTCCAAATTTTCCATATGATTAACATCAAAGGATGGTGGTAATTGCAGCAACAAGGGCCCTAATCGAGATGCTTCACGAAGGGGATTCATCAACTGGAGGTATTCTTGCATTCGTTTATCTGCCCCTCGAGTGACATCCAAACGCAATTTATGGGTGATGTCCTGAGGTACCTTAGCAGTGAAAACAAAGCCTTCGGGTGCTCTTGTCCACGTGTCCACTACTTTACGACTAGGAAAATTATAGAAGGTTGAATTAATTTCAGCTGTACTAAAGATTTTACTGAAATAGGTAAACTGGTGTTTTTTCGAGGGATAAAAACTACCTACCCAGTCTTCATACTTCCAACCAGCCGTACCCAACTTAATTATTCAAAACAACCCCCTACTTCACAAGAATGGACATTTCAATAGCTACTCAGCTCACTTGCTAAAGGATAGGGATAATCCCCATTACTGTTTGGATATTCCTTAGCAATCACATCGGAGTAATTAGAATTCCAACATTAAGTGTATTGTTATCTTATAATCAGGCCAATTGATTATGAAAAACTAGCTAATCTCAGATAAAATGATGAAGTAAATGGGGAAAAAGGTTCACCAGCGGGTTCTCCATTGTGGGATCCCGCCGATGTAATGTAACTTATTTAGCAGCGCCGAGGGGGTGTGGACTGCTTCACTGTGTCACTGTTAAGGTGGAAAGTGCCTTAATGACTTCTTCCTTAGCCATTATTCCACCGAGCACGTCACCTATGAGATCAAGGGTTTTCACTGGCTCTGCTCGTAGGGCAGAGGTGAAAAGAGTTTCCAACCCCATATCAGTAGCCGTTAAGTCCCGCATCATCAGATGAAGGATCATCTTCGCTTCCCGGGCTGGAACACTTTTAGTGGCTTTGGTTTTGAGTAGCAAGTCTAGAAGCGCTGTCGACACAGGCTCTCGATGGTCTTTTGGGATTAGTCCAACGACTTTTCGTAATCCTTCACTCATATTATTCTCACCAGAGGGCAAATCTTACTAAATTTTTTATATTGCCCTTACTGTATTATATATACAAGAGATATATATAAGTCTTTAACAAAAAAATCTATTAGACTTTACAATTGTAAAGTAATTTGTTTTACTAGTACACAATCATTATTTAAAGCAAAATAGGAAATGCAAAATGGTACCGCCTTGCTTCAAATCCCAAAAATTTACAGTTAATCCTTATCTTTTTTCTTCGATCTTGATTTAGCTGCCTTACGCCCTTTCTTTTTTACGGGAGGTTTTATTTCCTTAGTGGGTGGTTGATGTATTTCTAAAGCTCGCCATATAGCTCGTTCTGCAATTGTCGCAGCCGCGACAGCAATCTGACTGTTGCTTTGAAATACTTGTTCAAGAACTGTAAGAGCAACTTGCCTGGGGCCAAATAGTGAACAAGCCTCTGGAGTCAAGGTAGGAAGCATATCTTCACATATCTTTACGAGGTGACTTTCCATCAATCGTTCAGCTTGTTGCCGCATTGGTGGGCATGTACCACCCCTTGTTATGACATCGTTGGCTAAGCTATCATTTCGCGTTAGAAAGGCTTTCGCAGAATCTTCAAAGAGACGTGTAGCAAATTGACCATTTCTGAGAGCAAGTTTAAGGATATCTTCAGGACAATCTTGATTACCAAGAGTGAGAACAGCGTTAGCGATGGCTTTGGAGGCTTCAGCCGCAGTATGGATTGCGTGAAGAACCATTGCAAAATTGATTGCGTCAATAGCTGTAATATTTATCCGACTCATGATATTAGGATCGAGTAGAGCTCGTCGTAGTTGCTTGTTAACTAGATAATAAAATTGGTTGACGTCCTCATCTAGTCCAATGACAGTTCGAGCCATATTGGCGTCTCGATTCTGTAAGGCTCTTAACGAGTCTTTCAACATGGATGTAGAGATGGTATGAGCTCTATAAAGGGCTCGTTCTACATCCATTTCTGATACGCGGGCAACATTAAGAATGAGCAAATGACTGGAGCTTGATTCCATAATTTGGTATCCGGTTAAAAGGCGAAGGGAATTGCGGAGGCTTTCTCTCAGCTCAGGAGAAATTACTCCTTCAGAATGAATGTTAATCTCATCAAAGTCAGTTAAATAGGCTGCAATCATTTGGCGTTCTAAAAGACCTGAGGGATCTTCAGGTTTAGTTTTTAGTGTGATAGTTCGAGGTTTTTCTCGCGGAATCGTTTGTGGATAAAGAGCGATGCTGCCATCAGATTGGGGAATTAGAATAAGTTGGCTTTCGCTATCCAATTGATACTTATCAGCCCATTCCTTTGGAACAGAAACGACCAAGGAGCTCATACCTAGACGCATAACTTTTCGAACTTCCATAATATTCGCATCCAGTCATTAGAAATTATATATTCTGAGAAAAGAATAGTAGTTCTCTTCGAAAAAAGTTGTGATTTAGGTTGGAGCTGCAATTTCTGAAGGCTATTTATGGAATGATCATCAACTTCTCTCTATTGATTTGTTCTGGTGTTTGAGTTGGCTGCTCCTTACCGAAATCGGGCTATAGCTGGATTAGTATTGGTTGAGAAGGTGAAAGCACTCAACCTTGCTGAGTCTCCATTAATCCTAGCTATTCCCAATGGCGGTATTGCAGTTGCGGTTCAACTCGCCCAGGAATTGAAAGCCGAGCTGGATATACTTATTGTGCGAAAATTACAAATTCCTTATAATCCAGAAGCTGGATTTGGCGCTGTCACTTCGCTTGGTACCGTTTTGCTTAATGAAGAACTTCTCGTTCACTTGGGTTTAGATAAACCTCAAATTGACTCTGTAATTGAAAAGACACGAGTTCAAATTGAAACCAGAAAGAAAGCCTATGCTGAGTTGACAGGACGACATACCCCAGAAAAACGAATAGTAATTTTAGTTGATGATGGGTTAGCTTCAGGATATACGATGCTTGCGGCAATTCGTTCCGTACGGGAACTATCCCCAAAGCGAATTATCGTAGCGGTTCCTACTGCCTCTGCTGTAGCTGCATCGCGTATGCGTGAAGTGGCTGATGATCTGATTTGCCCACATATCGGTTCGGCTTATATCTTTGCTGTTGCTGATGCGTATCAGGACTGGTATGATGTTTCTGATGATGAGGTAATCCAGCTCTTACATACGTTTCTGAAAAAAAAAGGCGAGTAGGACCACTAGTAAGTGACTTTAATCTCCATTTCATGACTAGTTACGTCGGGTCGCCCATCAACCTCAATGACTCCCTTTATTAACCAAGTGGTCCTTGCATTTTGACTTTGATACGTTGGTGGAATGCCAGGTGGTAAATGAACATTGAACGAAACCTCTTGAGAAAAGCCATCCGTAAAATGCATTTGCCCATAGACAGAATGTTTTCCCTGGTGTAATACCTTCGTCTGTTCTGCTGTGACTGAAAAGGTCTTTTCTCCTTGTTTCTTTTGCTCAGTCGCTTGAGTCCATTCAGTGACTCGAATCTCTAGTCGTAATTCCTCAGCATCAAATTCCTCAGAAGATGAGACATGCAAATTGCCTGTCAGACCCTCTCTAAGACTCTGATACTCTTTATCAAACATCACGTTGATTGAACCTTTGGGTGATTTCAGACGATCAAGAAAGCCCATAGTTACTCAAACCCCTAATGAAAATTATGTTACTTCTAAGACAATCTCGAAAAAACGGAATTAAAAGTCTATTTGCTAAGATTCTTGATACCTCAAAGGGTTGCGATTAAGTTATGGTAAAACCCAAACTATAGTAAAACCAACTTATTTAGCAAATTGGGCAAGGATATTTTCAGCCAGATGCTCAGTGCTATCATCTAGTGGAACTAATTTAATGTCGTGTAAGGATTTGGCACCTAGCCCTAATTCTATTGATCGCGCTAGTTGAGTTTGATCAAAAATAGATTTTGACTGGACTTCTGGAGTAGTTCCGAAATGGCGAAGTAGAGCTACTCCAACTGCGTCCATTGCTATGCGGTCAGAACCTGCAAGGAATACATTGCTTGTCACTTTCTCACCTTGAGCTGGGCCTCCTTTGGTGAATGCAGTTACTCCATCCATAAGAATAAGATTAGGCTCATATGCGGCATTGATTTCTGCAATCATTTCGCGTTGATAAAGCGAACTATGCAGTTCACCCATATAGTCATATCCATCTTGGGGATTAAAACGTGCAATCATCCCAACTGAATTTTTCAGTGAGAGTGTGAAATGACCACCAAATCGATGGGTTTTAAGACAGCAAGTCTGAACAATGAAGTCTGCTTCTGTGAAGAGTTTGGCTAGGAGGAAACCACGATTCCAATGGGATCCTTCAACATCAAAATGCACCCAACCTGACACAGGCAAATCGTTGAGGATTTGCACTGTTATCTTCAATTTTTTTCCTAATGCTAGTACCCCACTTTTTTCGAGGATATCTTTTGTATTTCCCATTCCACTCCGTTCGCCCATGATGATTTCTTTGGCACCTGAACTTTGTATCTTCTTAATAAATTGAGTCAAGGTATCTAAATGAGTTTGAGCAGGGTAGGAATCTGCACTATTGTAATTCGCTTTAAGTGCAATTTGTTTGCCCTTGTATATTCCCAAGTCAAATTGATCAAGTAGCTGATTGATGGCTTTAGATCGACTATCCCCTTTTACAAGAAATATTTCAGATGGCACGATATGTTCCACCTTTTTGGAATACCCTCAATATCCAATGGTTTCTTTCAATACTCTAAGATAAGACTTGTGATTTCTTTTAAAAAAGAGATTTGCTAGTTTTTACCTAGCAATTCGAGAAATTGTTTTTCCCCTAGTAACCCAATCCGTTGAGCAATATCTCCGACGGCCTTAACGGCGGGATGATCATCTGGTAATTCCAGTAGTGATCTTCCTTTTAGATTGAAAGCTATGATATCATCATCTGCAGGAACTATTCCTGCTAATTCTAATCCGAAGTCATTCAACCGTTGTTCAAGGTTATTAACTGTGTCTTTCATGAGCAATGTAGGAAACCGATTGGCTATAACCCAGATGTGTTTAAAGTCTATATGAACTTCCTTGGCAAGATCGCGGATACGAACGGCTGCATCAAAGGCCATTTTAGATGTATCAATAACAATCAAAAGCATGTCGACATTACGATCTGTCCGTCGGCTAAGGTGCTCAAGACCTGCATCCATATCCATGAGGGTGATATCATAGTTGGTTGTAATTGTATCAAGAATTTGGGTGAGCACGCGGTTGACAAAACAGTAACATCCTTCTCCTTCAGTTCGTCCCATAGCAAGGAAATCAAAACGGTCTCCTTCCACTAATGCCTCATAGACTTCGCCTTCTAATCGGTCTTGTTTTGAGGTAGCGGCGGGAATCGAACCATT
>JBHLSA010000116.1:0-5892 GCA_048882025.1 Candidatus Thorarchaeota archaeon
ATGGTTACACTTCCCTTAGTCTGTACTTAGTTTCTGGGGTTTTCAAAGCTTCTTAGACATATGGTGTTTTGTTATGAAAAGAAATGTGTGGGCTATTAAGCCTCCTATTGGCTACGTCCAGACTCTTTTTCAGCAACTGGTTTTCGTGTGAACAAGTTGTATTTGTCTTCGCCACCTAGTTCCATCATTATACGTTTGACAATGATTTCCTTTGGGGCTCGAAGTTGTGTTCTATCGGCAATATCTTGAAAACTGGTAAACGGTGCTTTACGACGTTCTTCGAGAATATCCCACATGAGCTTTTTTCCGATTCCTGGAAGTAATTCAAGGCGATGCATTCGCGTAGTTAACGGTGGGGCATTATTGAAGAATTCCACAAACCGTGCCTCAGATTTCTCGACAAGTTTCTCAATCACGAAGGGAAGTTCACTCCGAGATGTAGCTGTTAGGACATCAAAGGTAATTCGCCGCTTTACATGGTCAATTTTTTCGCGGCGGTCACGTCCAATGAATATTGCCTCTTGAGGATTAAATCGAGCGCCTTTTCTTGGGACTAGTTCCAGAAGTGTAAAATACGTATCGCCCACGGCTTGGACAATAGGTTCCTTTTTGAAGATGGGCCTTGTGTCCTCTGGGTACCCACGTTGTAGGTGGTCTAGCACATAGGCATATTCTTCAAACTTCTTCGTGGGGGGACGTACTGTCATAATTTAACCTCTTTCAAGTAATGTTAAAGAAGGTGCAGCCGGTTTATCTCTTTTCCCGTTTTCTGCACAAATTACTTCTTCTTCTTAGTAGCCTCCTTCGGTATAGCAGACTCAAGAAGCTCTAAAATTTCAGTTACTTCATCCGCTGTATACGTTCGAGGTGCTCGAGCAAGAAAAGAAGCAAGTTCCTCAGTTGTTGTTGGGACAATGTCTACAATCTGAATTGCCAGAGATTCTTCCATCTCAAATTTTTTTACAAGCTTGTTTACTAGCGTTCTCGCAGAGCGTGCTTGAAGTGAAGAAAACTTCACTGTATGATCAAAAGTAACTCGCTGAATGTAACTCAGCTCTGCCTTCTTACCACGCTTTGTGAGTGTATTTTTGACCTCGGCCAGTGTTAGGGGCTGGGATTCAACTATTTCTTTAACCATCTTAACTCCCCAACTTACTTTTCAGGTTGAGCACCGCTTGGTCGTAAATGCTCAGGACGAATAATTAAAAGTTTAACTTTTTTGCCCAGCGTCGTTTCAACCTCGTATGATCGACCGCGTCGACCCCGAATTGTACCAACACGCCCATGATATCGTTTATGAGGCTGGCCTCCATGAATTGCGGAATCAATCAAAATATCCACCAGATCTCCTTCTTCGTAAGTATGTAACAACTTCCCAAGACTAGGCATACCTCGTTGACGAACTTTCTTCGTCATCAATTTCCTGCTACCAATTCGATATCCATGTGAACGCTTTACCATGGTAGTTTTTCCTCCTCAATTGCAACTTCAAGGACGTCTAGCTTCTTACAGACAGCTGGTACTCCCAAGAATTCTGCAACACTGGGCACAGTGCGTCCCTCATCGCCCGATATAAATTCTTTGACATATAGACCACCTTGGCAGGTAACGGTTAACTCAAGGGTTTGTGTGTCAATTGAATGAACATTGAGGGAGAATACGCGTTTTTTCCGAACGCGGTCAACTCGTCGATGAATTACTCGTTGCGGTGTTCGTTGATCCACCATCAGGGGCATTGGCGTGTTCTGAAGCCGTTGCAGCAGTTCTTCGGGAATGGGCGACTCCACATAGATAGTTGCCTTATAAACCTTTTTGGATGAAGTAGCTGATCCTTTCAATCGTTGAACGACTTCTTTATTCGCAAATCGTAGATTGGTCACTTTCACTTTGTCTTTTGTTAACCTATTGATTCGTGTTTTAGCTTCTTCTAGGTCGATTGTTCTTTGCTTGGGGATTAAAACCTCGATAACAAAGGGGCGTCCATTGCCCAGCATAAGGGCATCAATATCTTCGCGACCGGCTCCATGAAACTTAACGTTTTCTCCCTGGGTCATTTCGAGAATTGCAGGGGCAATTAGTTCTTCTACGGATTCTGCATACATTTTTCCAGTGTTTTTACACCGGGCACAGCCCTTTCCACCACATTCTCTACAGGGCCATCGAGTTTGTGGAATGCCTCGAATAAGCTTTTGGTAACGTCCATAGATGAAAAGTGAATGAACCTCGAGTTCAACTTGGTATCCAGGAATTTGAATTACAGCTACAATATCTGGTGTTGAAAAATTTGTTTCGAGTTTGGCTTTTTTAGTGACTTGTTTTCCTATTTCGCGATTCAGTTCTGCCTTGATAGGTTCTCCGGTCACAATTTGAAGTTCACTACGGAGTTGCTCTTCTTTTTCGATGATCATCGGATCTACTCGGGTGCCAATAAGGATAGAAGTTGCTTCCCATCCACTAAGACGCTTAATGACCGCCTTTACGGCTTTTGGCATGTGATCCATAACACCTTGGCATATGTCACAGGGTTCACTTGCCTTAGTTTCTGTGATTCCTTCCTTTTCTAGGAACGCACGCGCAGGTTGAAATTGGCCGTGTTGTGCTAGGCGCTTCGCTAGGGCGAGGCCTCGCTTCGAATCACTCTGGTACAACTCAGTGGCTGACATCAAGAGAAGAGTTTTCAGGGCATAACCGCGTTCTTTATTAGTAAGCCCATATCCCTGCATGGCAAATTGTCTACCCAAACACCAATCGCAGAGGGTGTATTGCCGAAGAATGCGTTTTGCCAGAGTTAGATTTTTTCCCACGGTCATCACTTCAAGGACAACCGTGTAACTTTTTCAGTCTTTCTGCACCACTAGCCCGGACGTATCAAGGGTATGCACAAGTTCTAAAATGGATAAATCAGGACGATGCGAAGATTTGTAGACTTTTCCTTTGAAGCGAGTTTCTATTTCGGGTTTTATTTCTTTGCTAAGCGCACAATACATTACTAACGAATCGATATGCGCTGTTGCGGATTCCCAGGTGGCGTCTTTTCCGGGGAAGATAATTAGGCTTCTGTCTTGTTGGTGCGCTGCAAGTATTTCCATCACTGAGTTCTCGGATAAGCTTACGCCATAGGGAACTTTGGCTTTACTTGTGTATTGAGCTTCTTGGCTTCGCAAGATGACATGTAAAATCGAGCGCTCATCTGTTCCAAGAAAACGGATTGTTGTTGGATCTAAAGTCAAAGAAAATGGTCCAAGGTTGTCAAATCCAATAGTGATTCGAACCCAGCTTCGAAGTGCATGGGAGACACAGAATCCTGCTCGGATACAATGGGCAATATCAATGTAAGGTTGAGTGATCATACCAATATCCAATTCAGTCTTCGTAATTTCGAATTGTGCTGGGGAATCAAGAATGATGTGGAAAAGGCGCAACTACCGCACTCCTCGGGGTAGTTTTTGATCGCCCATCATACCTGGAATTCGGAGACCACCACGGCGTTTTCGAATGCTCTTGATGAATTTTCGGGATTGTTGATATTGTTTCAAGAGCTCTTTGACATCTTTAGGTTGTGTTCCTGAACCACGGGCAATACGTTGAGTTCGAGAACTACGAATGACTTTGGGGTTTTCCAGTTCTTCCTCTGTCATCGATTTCATGATTACTTTCCATTTATCTAAATTCTCAGTCGCGACCTCTTGCAGTTCTTCAGGTACCTTGTAGCCTAATCCTAACATGCTGAGAATCTTTCCAATTGATCCTACATTGCTCATAGCATCCATTTGTGCCATCATGTCTTTTAGGGTGAATTTGCCTGAAAGAAGAGCTTTCGCTAATTCCTTATCCGGCATTGCCTCGGCGTCTTTGACCTTCTGGAGAAGCGATTCAAAATCAGCCATCCCTAGAAGCTGCCCCACAAATTTAGTGGGTTGGAATTTCTCGAAATCGTTGACTTTCTCACCTGTTCCGATGTATTTGATTGGTGCCCCTGTTGCGGCAACAGCAGAGAGAGCACCTCCACCTCGGGCAGAACCGTCTAATTTCGTTACAATGATGGAGCCGATAGGTGTTGCATCGTTAAAAGCTGCGGCTTGTGTTGAGGCTTGCTGGCCTAAAGTGCCATCAACAACGAGGATAATTTCTGTAGGATTGATGGCTTTTGCAATTTGTTTCATTTCCCGAATGAGGCCTTTCTCATCTTTATGACGACCTGCAGTATCCACAAGAATGAGTTCGGTTTTTTCCGCAAGGTAATGTTTGACGCCCTTTTTAGCAATTTTAATAGAATCTTTTTCTTTGGGATCTCCATAACAAGGAACTTCTGCGCGATCAGCAAGCTGTTTTAATTGGTCAAACGCTCCTGGGCGGTATGTGTCAGCGGCAACTACTCCAACTGAGTGCCCTTCCTTTTTGAGCAATTTTGCGAGTTTGACAATATTCGTGGTCTTGCCACTGCCTTGAATTCCAACAACGAGGTAGATATTAGATTTACCTGGTTGAAGCGAAAGGGGAACGGCTTTTTGTCCAAGGATGTCTGTAAGTTCATCATATACTACCTTTACAACGTACTCACGTCGAGAAATACCCGGAGCCACATCATCTTTGAGGGCTTGGGTTTCGATGCGTTTGGTGAGGTCCATCACAAGGTGAACGTTGACATCTGCTTGGAGTAGGGCTCGTTGTAAGTCCTTCACCAATTCTTGTACAGCTTTCTTATCGACAACCGAGGATCGCATTAGCTTCTGAACTGCTTGGTGGAGGGCTGACCCTAATTTTCCAAGAACCATAGTGTTTTCCTACTTTGAATGAATACTGGTCGGATAACTCAATCCGCCATATTAATTCTTTCTAATTTTAATCGATTTGTTCTAAGACAGCACCTATCAGTAATGGAAAGAGTATTGTTGCGTCACCGATAACCGTTTCAAAGGTAGCGGTTGCCTTCACCTTTCCCCATGATATTCCTTCTTTGAGTTTTGCACCACTTAAGCTGCCATCTTCTTCGCGTGCCATGGTAATTTGGATGGCGCTGTCAAGTCCTCCTCGCAGAATATTTGCCCCTAATGTGAAATGCTTGGGCAAACCTCCACCTAGTATTATCGCGCCAATCCGTTTTGCATCAAATACTTGATCGTATAAAATCTTCATATCCTTAAGACCGTTTAATTTCAATGGCTGCAGTTGACTGAAAAGAGCAATATGTAATCCTAACATTGAGTCTAAGATGCCTGGACAGAAGATGGGTACATTCTGTAAGTACGCTTGATGTACAATCGAATGCTTGTCTTTTACGGCTTCTCCAATTTTTCTAATCAGCTCAGATGGGGAGAGGCCCTCAACTCGTTGAGCTTCAGGAATTTCTTTGAGGATCGAATGGATGGTGTCTTCAAATTTTTCAAATCCGGAAGTTTCAACATAGACATCGCCTGCCCTTCCTAGCTGCTGTTCAGCTAATTCTCGGTCATCGGCTTGTAAGCTTCCTTTTACGTGATGACCTCCTATGGCTTCGAGCACATCATGAACTACATTTGCCCCACTTGTGACAATCACCTGTATTCGCTTAGTTTTAACTAGGTCAGCAATCACTTCGCGTAGTCCGCCAGGAACCATTGGTCCTGCGAGGGCTAGAAATACAAGATACTCCGAATCAGTGAAAAGGTTACGGACAATTTCCGTTGCACGGGCTAGACGACCTGCTCCTAAAACGCCTGACTTACGATATTGTTCTATTAATTTCGCAAGAGTCATTCCTTTTGAAATTTTCATTGATTTGACATAATGACGGGACATCGTACTAAGACCGGTTTTGATTAATTTAGTAAGTAAATAGAACGTGGCTAGCGGCGTCGAACTAGCTTCCGTCGACCCAGAACATTCCAATATTCGACCTGAATTCCCTGCTCA
>JBHLSA010000117.1:0-5872 GCA_048882025.1 Candidatus Thorarchaeota archaeon
CTCTGCTATTGCTATACAGAAATTACAATCTATGGGAATAGATGTTGTTATGCTTACAGGTGACAAAGAACGTACCGCCCAGGCCATTGCGCGTCAAGCTGGAATTGATGAAGTAATTGCGGAAGTTCTTCCAAGTGACAAAGCCATGGTAATACAATCACTTCAAAAACAAGGTTTTACTTTGGCAATGGTTGGGGATGGGATCAATGATGCACCGGCATTAGCCCAATCTGATGTAGGTATAGCACTGGGGTCTGGTACTGATGTTTCCGTAGAAACGGGTGACATCGTTTTGGTTCGCGATAATCTAATTGACGTGGTTACTGCAATTCAACTTGGACGTAAAACAATCTCAAAGATTCGGCAAGGATTCTTTTGGGCTTTGATTTACAATTTTATTCTCTTGCCAATTGCTGCTGGCTTATTTTATCCTTACATCTTCCTTCGGCCTGAATGGGCAGCACTTGCGATGGCTCTATCCAGTGTGAGTGTTGTCACTAATGCCCTCCTTCTTGGGCGGTTCAAACCACTTCCTACTATTTCAGAATTCCCTGAAGTTAAAGAGCTAAATTCTTCGATAAACGCGATTGTTATTGATCCAATATGTAAAATGAAGGTAAACAGAACAACTCCCCTATTTAGCGACTACAAAGGAAAACGATACTATTTCTGTTCTATGCAATGCAAAGACACCTTTGAGCAAAATCCACTAAAATATGAAAATCAAGACATGATTCGCTGATAATAATAAGAAACGCCATCATTCATTAGCCGTTTTATCAATTCTTCTCGTGAGACTTTCTTAATAGGTACAACTCATCTATGTCGCAAACAAAACACTCATAACGCTGAATAATGTCGATGAAAATGGGCAACGAAAGCGGGGGTATACATTAGGCAATATGCCAATTTGCCAAAAAAGCAAAGTGAGATGGAACGTGCAACCTGTGGCGTCAATCTTCATTGTTGATGACGAGGAGAACTTACACCAAATTTACAAAGCGCTATTTGCGATGAGAGGGCACTCAGTAATAGGTTCCGCTTATGATGGTGATGAAGCCGTGCAAATTTTTCTAAGGCTCAATCCCAAACCTGATGTCATTATAATGGATCATCGAATGCCGCGTATGGATGGAATCAGTGCTACTAAAATGCTCAAGGAAATTAATTCGGATAGTAAAATCGTCTTTGTGAGTGCAGATGAAACTGTTCGAAATGAAGCCATTGAAGCCGGCGCCGCCATCTTCCAAGTTAAACCTGTACGTGCTCGTGAACTCTTTGAAATAATCGAAAAACTTTCAAAAGCTGGTTAATCGTTTTCTAGAGCATTAGTCTTTTTTCTTGTGTTGATTCCAAAACATCATAAGCCAAATCCCTCCTAGAATCGCTCCAAGAAGGAACGGGCGAATCTGAGGGAATAGGAATTGGATAGTAAACGCTAGAATCATCAAAGGCCATCCGATTTCCTCTGCCCACCGCTCTAAAAAGGTCTCCTCTACATTATGTCGACGTTCACTCAATTTAAGCAGTAGTCCAATCACAGAGCAGCTAATACCCGCGCCTAACAATAAAAGAATCCAATAGAAATTCCAATCTACCCGCATAGGACTTTGATCAATGATAATGAGTATCGCAATGAAACCGGTCACAATCACTGAAATTAATAGCTGAAGTTTGCTTTTTGGTATATTATCATCTGGAAAAGGAATTTTTGGCCTTGGTTCTTTGGACAATTCAACTTTGCTAATCCTCATAATAATCTTCACGACTCAGCTCTGTAGAACCAGTATCACGGTGTTCGGTTTTCCTTTGCCAAGCACGACCTTCTCGTCCTTCCATGAAGAAGAGTTCAGCTGCAGTGATCTCATCAGCTTCTAAGAGATCATCAAGCGCCTGATCATCATATATCTCTCCTGCAGGTCCAACTTCATCTAGGCGAATTTCCTCCAATCGTTCAAAGCAAAACTCAAATCGTTTGGAAAGTTTATCCGCAATCGAAACATCGTGTTTTCGCAATTGATCAAGAAGCATTACACGAATAGTTTCGATTGGTGTATCCTCATTGGATCCTTTTATTATTTCAGAAGCTACCTCGTCCGCAATTTCTGTGGGTACACCATGTTGCAGAAGCAAGTCCATAATTTGTAACTTAAACGGCTGGCGCTTTTTCACAATTTTCGACATTCTGGACATCTCTAGGAGTTTGCCTGAGCAAATACTGAACAACTTGCTCCCTTAACATCTTTCCTTCTTACTATAATGTCAAAACATATCACATGTAACAAATTCCAAGTGTACTCTTTGGAAAAAGAATTATCCAAAATATGAGCCCGCCAGATTTTCATGGGTTATAAATTTAGGCATTAGGAGCTGGCTGCTAATTTGACTGAGGCTGATCGGTGTAAATACCGTTTTGATACAGGGTAGTTTTCGTAGGAAATGGTATATGCATTCATGAATTTTTCACGAATATCTTTGTCTACTTCTTTTGCTAGTTCTGGTTCAACTGCCGCATCTATCCAATAGGTGCTACCCTTTGGAGTCGCAATCATTGCCCCCTCTTTTTGCACGATTTGTCCACCTTTGAGTGTGAGCCAAGCCTGAGATAGGCTTCGAATGAGCTGCTCAGGATTCTTAGAATAGTCTTCCTTAGGCTGTAGACTATATATGGCAATGTCTGCATCTGCACCAATACCCAGATGTCCCTTGTTAGGTAACCCGAGAATTCGGGCAGGGCCTGCTCGAGTCGAGGTAATGTAATCTTGCAAGGTCCATTCAGTGTCTATAGCAGGAAGATCCATTCGTTTCTTTGCGGATGAACGAATGTCTTTTAACACATTTTCTCTAGCCTTTTTGCTCATTAGCCAAGCGGCAATGAAAGGATAGTTGATGAATGTCCCCGCATTTGGGTGATCGGTACTCGGAATTACACGCCACGGATCATTCACGGTCAAAGCAATTTCTAGTCCTATACCCCATTGAATGGCATTTACACGTGAACTTTTCTTAAAGACATATGGCACAACACCGCCCCCACACTCGACCTCAATATCATCGTTAACCCATCGGCTTCCTGAGATACCTCGCAGAATCCATTCCCAAGGACCATCTGCGGTCATCGTTGTAGTATCGGAAAATACGATTTGTCCCAGATCACAACTTACATTTTTATGGGCTTTGAGGTATTTGGCGACTGGCTCTGACCCAGATTGGAAGGTAATAAAACTATCACCGCCATAGGAGTGAAATTGGATGTGGGTCATATGAAGATTATACCCTGATTCTCGCTTGGTTTCAGGACGGTTACTGGCTAGTTCCATGGTTTCAATAGTGATGTCAGCGTTACCTGGGCGCCCTAACATATTAGCATGAAGATGTAGAGAGTGTGGAAGCGTTAATCTTTCTGCGCCTTCTAACAGGCTGATAACCGTATCTCGAGCAGTCACATCGAAACATGCGATCTGTTCATCCAAGGATTCAACATTTCCCCCCCAACTCCAATCACATACTCCGGCAGGGTTTACTGCCTTGATTGTCCAGCCTTTGGTTGCAGACAACATCCACGCAACAAAAGCGGCGAGTTTTTCATATTCTTTTTCACGCGCATACTCCATGATAAGTTGGTTGTTACCGAAAAGAGGAAACATCACTTTATCGTGTGGTTGGATCTCCCCAAGCTCTTCGTGAGTATGGCGAGCCACGAGTCCCGCGGAGGCAGCTTCGGTTACAAAAGTGTAACCCATTTGAGAATATTTGTAGCCAGTCATGAAAGTAGGAGGCACACTAGCCCAGACCCCTGCTCGACAAATATCAGAATAAGTATATGGATCCATCCGGGATTGATCGCATCGAAGAACACGGCCAGAGTCAACCTTTGGTGTAGCTAAATGCGCGTGAATTTCAACTCCCCCAGCAACGACCATTCGGTTTTCTGCATCGATATTTTTCGCAGATTCCGGGTCAACGGACTCGACGATTTTTCCATCTTTAATGGCGATATCCTTTACTTCGAATATCTGGTTCTTCGGATCGACTACGAATCCATTCTTGATGATTAGCGCTTCAGTTTTCACGATTTTCCCACCACAGATTGACGCGTTCTCTTGCTGGTTTGGGCGAATACAACGCAATACGTTAGCACAGCTAATTAAGCGTTCTGCCGTTCCGAATTTCATGAGGTGAATTCATTTTTTAGTTAAAATCGGAAGCCTTTTACGGAGATATTGAGTGTGGGGTAGCTACCCAATATTGGGCAGGGGAATAGAATTGCGTCAATTTCAAATAACTCTCCCCGAAGAAAAAGTCGGACAAGTCATGGAGTTTCTCGAAGAAAAGTGCCAAGTTCGCAATATCGCGAAGATTCATACAGCTCCTGGGTTTATGTTAATTTTCCGTATTTCACCAGGTAAAAGCCAAGATATCCTGAAAGACTTGGAAGCCATTGGTGTCGGTGTTCATTATGGGATAATCGACGTCTTACCGATTGAAGCCACTAAACCTATGGAAGCTGAAGTTGAAACCATCAAACCCACTGAAAGACTCTCCGTTGAAGAAATATATGGAAAAATTGCTGCAGGAACTCGTCTCTCTTTTGATTTTATAGCACTACTTGTCGTTTCTTGTATAATCGCCGCAATTGGACTTGCCACAAATAGTCCTGTTTTCATTGTCGCTAGTATGCTTCTTGCTCCACTAATGGGTCCAATTCTAGGTTTAAGCTTAGGAGCTATAATCAAAGATCGTCGGCTTATCATAACCGGGATTAAAAACGAAGTCTACGGCCTTCTAATTGCATTTATAATGGGAATGATTATGGGGGCAATACTCCTCCCATACTCTCCCTTGCTCTTTCCAATCTTGCCTGGTTGGCCTACTCCTGAAATGACTTCGCGTGGACTCGTAATTGGTGTCATTGTAGGTATTGTGGTCGCTGCTGCTTCCGGTGCTGGTGTTGCGTTAGCAGTAACGCGAGGAGAAATCAGTAGCCTAGTCGGCGTAGCCATCGCCGCGTCGTTGATGCCGCCTGCTGTTAACGCTGGTATGAACCTCATTTATGCCTTACTAGGTCCCTTCTACTTTGGTGGGGCAGTGAATGTTGTATTACACTTCGGCATAGCAGGGGTAAGCTTCACTTTGGTACTCGTAAACATTGTTTTCATCAACATTGTCGCTATGCTTGTCTTTATCCTGAAACGTGTTGCTCCGATCAAAGGAAAATCCATCTTCTGGCATGACCTTCCGAACCTAGAAAAGAAGCGTCGCGACGAGCTCTGGCACCGTTAAATCAGAGAAATCTCGGCTTGTTCAGCATCATCTTTTTTCCAAATGGCTTTCCAAGCGTAATGCTTAATAGTGGGTTCGAACGGACAAAACAAAGATATGCGCCATCGTGCATATCATGGGCTGCAAAACAAATAATGTGAATCCTAATGTCACCTCTCTCAAAAGATGCAAAAATTGGCTTTGCAATCGTCGCAATTTTTCTGATTGTCGCAGCAGGTGTTCTCATATCTATCAACTTACTTGCACCCCGTGAACCACCTCTAACCGGTGAGCTAGATGTCCAGGTAATAAATGGCGATACCGTTCTTGAGTTGGATTTTGATTCACTTCTAACAATCTCGGCAACTGTACCGGGGGCAACAGTTGAAGGGGCTTCTTCTTACCAAAACCGTTTCGGCAATTGGCGTGACGCTGGCACTTATGCTGGAATTAAACTAGCGACCATCATCGAGCTATCCGGCGGTATGGGTGTGAATGATGTCATTCGGGTTAATGCTAGCGATGGCTATGCACAGTACTACTCCTATGCCAATCTATACCCAAATTCCACTGAAACCACGCTCCAAGGAGATCTGATCCTTGCTTATGT
>JBHLSA010000118.1:0-5865 GCA_048882025.1 Candidatus Thorarchaeota archaeon
CAGCTTTTAAAAAGGCTCAACTTTTAAGAGAGTGTTAGTAGGTAATGGTCAAACGTAAAAATTTATTAGACTACCAGCTGCAACCAAACAGAATTGAGGTCATCACAATGAGGAGAGTTCACGTATCACAAATCTTAACTTTATTTGTTCTGATATCTCTCTTTTTATCCGTTCTTAGTATAATGCAACCTGCCTTTCCTCATGAAACTAACAATACGAGTAAATCTTTGCCATCATCAATTACAACACCTGGGACTATTAATGGGAAGATTGTCTATCCCCGTCAACATATCCCTGCGATTATACTCAATGGCTCACAAGTTGAACTTCAAATTAAGGCTCCGGATAACATTACATCATGGGAGATCTCTCTTAATCGCGAATATCGCGCTTACACACTTTCCCATGATCCCCCTGTCTATAATATTTCTGCTAACCTCTGGCGTCTTAATGTCACCATCGCTTCTTCAACAATTCGTGATCTCTATGATTTGAACGTTACCATCTCAGATGGACTCAATTCTCAAGTCTTAATTGAATGGAATGCTGTTCAAGTACGTTATGAATATCCAACTAATCCTCTCATCTATCATCTTTCTGATGTCCACATAGGGCAGGGGCTACAAGATCAAACACGATCAATTCTCAGTAGTTTATATCAGGCCGCCATGGCTGAAGCTGATTTAATTATAATTACTGGCGACATAACCGATACAGGGTTTTCCACACATTTTCTCGAGTTTAAGAACTTGTTCCGGAATTCGCGTGTCCCAATAATTGTCAGTGCAGGAAATCATGATCGTGATTTTAGCGATACTTATAGCGTTTATATCAGCCATTTTGGGGCAGATTATTATACTTTCAATCTGGGTCCAGATATCTTCATTGTGATGGCGAATTCCCATCACAGTCCTTACGAATACAATGCCACACAAATTGGATGGGTTGAACGTGATTTTGCTGCAAGTGATGCGAAACTAAAAATCATGGCTGGACATGCTCCACTCATGAACCCTGAGTTTTTCACCTACTGGCTTGTGCAATGGGAACGCGAGGAACTCCAACGAATCTTTGATACTTATAATGTAAGTGTCTACCTCAGTGGTCATTTTCATGGTGATCTGGTCAATATAATCAACGATACCTACTGGATCCAAACCGCTCCCTGTGGGGGCAATCCTCGGATGTATGACCCATATGGTCATAAAACTCGTGGATTACGAGCATTGAACTTTACAAATTATGCATTGACTTCATGGAGTTGGATGGACCTAAATTGGTCTCAATCCATTGATGCACTTTATCTAAGTCGTGATCCCCTACGCCTTATTGATGCTGATATCGGGGGATATCTCTCAATCACTAATACTCTTGGTTATACTGCACGAAATCTGATGGTTGATATTTTAGTAGAGCCCCTAACCGGACCTGAAGTGTATCGCGCCAGTGGTGCTACAGTACTAGAGACTGTAAATGGTACGAATACATGGCTAATCAGATTCTCCTTAGATATTCCTAATGGTGAGACTGGGGTTATTCGTGTGTACACTAGTAATGCCCAAGCCCCAGTCATTACGGCCGTTGAGTATCCGCCTTCGGCACCGCTTCAAACTCTCGTCTTCATATATGCAAATGTGAGTAACCCCTATAGTGGCATACATTTTGTTTCAATCAATTTATCCATTGCAGGCAATCCATACTTTCAACCAGTGATGTCACAAGCAGGATTTGAACGATATCGATATTATCTCCCTGTCACTCTTCCAGGGGTATACAATTTTGCCATTACGGCTTTTGATTATGCGGGTTACAACATAACAACATCGTTTTATTCATTTACTGTAACTCAACAAGCGCCATCGGCTCCAGTACTTCTTCCATTGAACGCAGTATCAGAGACAGGGAACTTTACAGTGATCTGGACTCAAAGCATTGATTCCGATGGCTCCATAGATCACTATACATTACAAATGTCAAATTCTATTGATTTTTCAGTAGTTCTTGATGAGCAGAACATAAGTGCGCTGAATTATGCGGTGTTGGGACTAGTCAATGGCAGCTATTATTTCCGTGTCTGTGGTGTTGATAACTTTGGTGCGCATAGTAGTTGGAGTAATGTAGAGAGTATTTCGGTTGAAATTCCTGGGGTAACTCCGCCGCCGCCTCCTCCACCACCTCCCCCTCCTATACCTATTGAATTGGTCATTGCTATTGTTGGTGGAGTTGCTGTGGTCGTGATAGTGATTATTGTAGTTTATGCTCTAATCCGACGTGGGCGTGGTAAAACTCAATAAAAATCCCATAGGTGTTTTGTAATCTTAATCGTTTAACACATGAAAGTTTAAACATATCACTATGTATTCTCATATCTTTTGACTATCATAAAATGTAAATAGGGGGGACTCTGATAGTGCACCAAGAAACCCGATGCAATAGAGTTCTTACCTAAAGCATTGGGAAGAAATAGAGTGTGTTTTACCTATGGCAGAAAAAACTCCCATATTGAGTCAAAAAGGCATCATCGTAATAGTGGTAATTGTCATCATTGTCATTGGCACTGTTGGTGCGTGGTGGTTTCTACTTCCAAAGGGTCCACCTCCAGATGGTAATGGAAATGGCAATGGTGGAGAACCTATTACGCTGAAGGTTATTACGCGTCATGACTCAACAATCCAACTCAAAATGGAACAAGCATTCTTAGCCTCGCAACAAGCCCTGGATTACAACATTACTGATATTTCATGGACTCAACCTGCTGAGTCGTTTTGGCCAACAGTGATACCAACAGTACAACCTGATGTTGCCTGGGGTGGAGGCCCTCCACTTTTTGACACCCTAAACGATCTTGGTTTGCTTACCAAATTAAACAGCACCTTAATGCTTGAAGTCATCGCACGTGTGAATGATACAGTTGCAGGAACAACAATGAAAAGAACAGATGGTGACGGAGACTATGTCTGGGTGGCTGCTGCTATCAGTTCATTCGGCTTCACCATCAACACAGCGTGGCTCGCAGATAAAGGTCTGCCTGAACCCAACGCCTGGGAAAATCTTTCAAGCACAGAATTTGCTAGCCTCTTACCAATTCCATCGATATGCATGGGAAACGCCCCTGGAACTACTAGTAATACACGAATCTACAATATTATTTTACAGAAATTTGGCTTTACCAAGGGTTGGGAAATCATATCACGAATGGCAGGAAACTCAGAAATTCGAGCTGGCTCCGTTGAAGTTCAAAGTGCAGTAGAATCAGGCGAGGTTGGTGTTGCTATGTCGATTGACTTCTATGGCTACACAAGTGCTTTACGAAATCCTGATACTCGCTACATCATTCCGGCTAATGGTTCAATCATTAACGGTGATCCTATCGCAATCTGTTCCACAGCGGCTCATCCTGAAGCTTCAGAAGCCTTTTTGGATTGGGTAGTAAGCTGTGAAGGACAAAAATGGTGGTTGCTTGAGGAAATCAATCGAATGCCCGTTTTAGAATGTGCATTCTGGGAAGATCAACAAAACCCAGTGAATCCATCAGGTGCACGAGACGATCTCTATCTCTTCTATAATACAACTATTGACAACCTGAGTATCGGTTTTGATGATGATCTAGAATCCTCGTACCATTACTCAATGCTGTACTACTTTGAAGCAGCTATTACTAATGCTCATACAGCATTAGTATCTTGTTGGCAAAAGCTAGTAAACGCCCTTGATGGTGCATTGATCAATCAAGCCCAATTCGACTCATTTGCTACGCAAATGGCTAATGTTACTTGGGGAAGTGATGAGTGGTTCTCTGAATCATATGCGATTTCAATCAATGACAATATGCGTACTTCATCCTCGTTCCGGGCTTTGATGCAGAGCACTTGGACATCCGCAGCAGAATCTCACTATGCAGCGGTTGAAGCCTTGATACCTCCCTAGAAAAGGATTTGTGGTACACGTTCCTCTGTTGGAATGTGTTCCACCTCTTCTCTTTTTTATAAAAGGTTGTGAATTTTTAAGGAAGGACGTTATACTCTCCCTGCTCAAATCGCTTATCTAATATTCAAGATCTGGTGAGTAGAGTGGGTGAATCTGAAACCGCAGATCGTCAACGAGAACAAGAGAAAGCCCTTGAAGAAGTACTCGGGTTTGGGGCGACGATTAAACTTAGGGCAAGTACTATTAAACAGGATGTTATTGGGAAAGCTAAGCAACTCTATCGTGAACTTGATTACCTTTCCACGACTCAGCTGGCAGCAATTCTCATTGTGTTTAGCCTTTTTCTAATCTTTCCAATTGGTTATGTAATGGTGTCGGCATTTATTGGGCCCGTTCTTATCTTTAACCCAGTCACTGGATTATTTGATGTGATTGATTCCTGGTCCTTGTTCTGGTTTCAAATAATTCTGGGCGATCGGTACTATCTTCCACTCTTTGTTGTTCAAGCCGCGAGTAATAACCCAGTTCATATTCACCCTCTAGGCTTCTATTTTCAGGTCCGTGGACCCGTCTATGAACTCGTGCAGGTTGGAACAAATCAATATGCCCTTCTTATTCAGGGTGTAGATATGGGGGTAATTATGAATTCGATTTATTCCGCATTACTCACCACAGCGTTCTCCACAGTCATCGGAGTAACTCTTGCTTTCATTATGGCCCGATACGATTTCCGTGGAAAAACCATTCTGCGAACCTTGCTCCTAATCCCCCTTCTGGCAATCCCTTTTGTTGGAGCTATTGGAGTGCAGCGAATGCTTGCTCTTGATGGAACTATCAATAATCTATTCTGGCGTTATCTAGGAATTTGGCCTTACCGAATCCTCATTGATGGACTTGCGGCTGTCATTCTAATTCAAACTCTACACTTCTTCTCGTTAACCTACCTCTCCTCATATTCTGCATTTCAAAATATTGATCCAACACTAGAAGAGTCAGCTGAGAACATGGGTGCGAAGGGCTTTGGCTTATTTCGGAAGGTTACACTACCCCTTGCTCTCCCTGGAATCGAAGCTGGTGCTATACTTGTCTTTATAATGAGCATTGAAGACCTTGGCACGCTTTTAGTATATCAGGGGTCAACACAAGTTCGAAAGACTCTTACCTATGCGATATTCACTCATATTTTCGCACCTGATGGAACCGTTGAAGGAATTGCTACCGCAATGGGTGTTATGCTGTTGATTATTGCTATAGTTGGTTTCATCTTTATTCGCCGGTATATGTCTCTCCGTAATTATGCAATGCTGAGTAAAGGAGGAACTTGGAATCCTAGACTTTCTAAATCAAAATGGTTCCACTACATTCTCTTTTATGGATTTATTATCGGCTTACTATCTATAGCGTTATTACCCCATATTGGAGTGTTTTTGCTAGCTTTTGCTGTTCCTGGGTCATGGGGGACATTTGCCTTGATACCACAGCTTTGGATAGGCAATTGGTTAATTGTATTTACAGACCCTGGCATATTTGGCTCAATATTGAATAGTCTGATTTACTCATTTGTAGCTTGTTTCCTAATAGCTTTGATTGGTGTGAGTGCAGCCTATATAGTAGCTCGAAAGAACATTCCTGGAAAAGATGCGTTGGATTTACTTGTAACCATACCTATTGCCTTACCAGGGATTGTTATTGCCATTGGATTCTTAATGTTCTTTTCCCAGAATCCTGTATTAAGCCCTATCTTAAGCCCCGCAATACCTGGAGCTGCAGCGATTCTGATAACAATGTCATATACTGTGCGTAAAATGCCATTCACTGTTCGTTCTGCTTTTGCAGGATTGCAACAAACGCATGTTGAGTTAGAAGAAGCAGCATATAATCTGTTTAGTTGCCTTATTACTCGCATTTCTCCTCCTAGGAGTGCGTGTCATAGCGTGG
>JBHLSA010000119.1:0-5807 GCA_048882025.1 Candidatus Thorarchaeota archaeon
GTCAGAACAATCTTTGGTGAGTGCAAAAGCCTCGCTATTGCAGATTTTTCTGAGACTGATTTTGACCGGTTCCGTACAATGCAATCGGCTGCGGAAGCCACTAAGCGCGAATTAGTAGTTGAACCTCGACGTATGTGGGTTCTCCATGCTCTCAATCAGTGTGCTGACTTACAAAGTCCTAATATTATAAAAGATTCCACGATTCACTGGTTTGACGCCGCCAAGAAGCGCACATCAAAGTATGAGAAATTGCTCGAAGAAGCCGAACCATCAATAATTGGACTTTCAGAACGTCGTGTGACTGCGGAAGACCTGCATAAACAACCAGCCCGCTATGTCTTTTGTAGTAGTTTTGGTAGCATAAGTGCTATTCAACGAATCAAACCACCTGAATCGGGCATTTATCTTCTTAGTGCGTCTGAACCCTTCAACGAAGAAAGTGAACTAAGCTTTGACAAACTCCTCAATTGGCTAGCACTCTCTGGGTTGACGATGTACACAGCTCATTGTTCTGGGCACGTTCATCCTATTCAGCTTTGTCAAACACTCGAAGAAATGCAGCCCAAACGTGTAATTCCTATTCATACAGAAGCCCCTCTTCTCTTCCAGAGGTTCATCAAGTCTACTGGTATCCGCGTTCAAATCCCTAAACAAGGAGTTCCTCTCAAATAAAAATCGAAAACTAGTATTTTCACTGAAATTCTTCTCTACCCGAAATAGATAATAGACAGGTCTAAGGAACTTTGCCGCATTATGTCCTTTCTCAAAGGCATTTTAGGTGGAGATCCTGCTAAATCCGCCGCTAAACATGAAAAACGGGCTAGAGTCCATCAAGCGGAAGGTAATGAGGATAAAGCTGCTGATGAATGGTCTGCAGCTGGCCGAGATTATCAAAAAATCCCGGATTATAAACGGGCAAGCGAAGCCTTCTTACAGGCTGGTCAATTTTACTTTGCAGTGGGCGATAATAAAAGAGAAGAAGCCATACTTAGTGCTGCTGTCGATACCGCAATAGCGGCAGGTGATTTTGTCACTGCTGCGGGAGCACTTACTCAAATCATTCGGATTGGAACCCGTTTGAAAGACAATGAGATATTACTTCATTCCTATTCGTTACAAACGATTGTACTCATTGCAGGAAACGATTTAGCAAAAGCGAAACAAACTCACCGTGAAGCAGAAAAAGTTGTGAAACGCCTTGGACGTAAGAAGAAGAGTTTATCGCTCTATTCAGTTGCTACCGCATTTATCAATCGCTTGGTTGAAGGAGAACCTGTAGTCCCTGATCTCGTTCTTCCTACTCGTTTTGACGAACCCGAATATGTGACTCAGGTACTCACTGATCTTTCCACACTTTATAATGACTTAAAAGATAGTGAACTCAAGCTTCGATTAGATAACGAGGATGTGAAGCTCAAGGAGCGAGTATCAGGAAGCTGCGAATTTTCGTTTTCGACACCTGTTAAAATTCTTGAAACACAAATTGTGCTTCCATCAAATATTGCTCTTCTTGAAGATCTTGAGGTTCCAACTGAAATGAAGAAGAAATCCAAACTCAGTTTCATCATTGAACCACGGCTACCCGGGACGTATGATGTAGGACCAGTCTATGTCCTTTTCCAACGGGATAATCAAAATTTCCAGATGAAATCCAATAAAGTTGAATTGCGAATTGCTGCTGCTAAACCACGAATTGAAATCATTGCTGAAACACCTACCAAACTCTACTCTCAAGAAGAATTTGAACTTCTCCTCCGTGTAGAAAACAACAGCCACGGAGACGCTGCTGATGTGACACTTTCAATTACTCTTCCATATGATCTTCTTCTCCGAACAGGAACGCTTGAAAAACGTATTATTACGCTTCCTGCACAGCAGCATGTCCAATTTCCCCTATTTCTCATAGCAAGAAAAATTGGAAAACATGAAGGAAAAGTTGAGTGCGTATATGCTGGTCCACGTGGTCGTCGCACGAAAATTGAAAACACCTTCACTGTCCAAATTCACCCCCGGGTGCAAAAGGAAAAAGATTAATGGGTTCCTCACCGCAAGTCCATTTGAATGAGGGTTATCTAAGATGCGTGCGCTCCTTCTTGCAGGTAGTAAAAATAGTCGTATGTGGCCCTTGGTTGACACATATCCCAAACCACTTCTCGACATTGGTGGGAAGCCCATAATTCAATGGATCATTGAGGATATGCGAGCAGCAGGAATACGCGAAATCATTATCTCCATTGGCTATCGAGGTGATCAAATCCAAGACTTCCTTGGTCGGGGTCACAACTTTGGTGTCAAAATCGATTATGTCGTTCAGAAAGAACAACGGGGTGTTGCTGACTCCATTTTAGTTGCCAAGGAGGAATTTCAAAGTGATGATGCGTTCTTTGTAGTTAATGCCGACATTTTAGGCGAACCCACTATGTTCCGACGCGCACAAAAACACTTCAAAGACCTTGAAGCGGAAGCAGTGGTTAGCCTGACCCTCACCAGCACTCCTCAATTTTATGGAATCGCTGTAATTGATGAACGCGCCCGAATTAAACAACTCGTTGAGAAACCTCAACCCGAAGAAATTCAAAGTCGATACGCTGTCGCAGGAATTTATGTCTTACAAAACAATATATTTGGGCTCTTAGAAAAAACTCCTGATCTCCCAGCGGTTTTACAACAACTTATCAATAAAGGAAAAACCGTGATTGGTTCTGTTTGGGAACGCGATTGGGTGGAAATTTCATTCCCCTGGGACCTTATTCGTGCCAACCGCTTTGTGTTGGATAAAGTGTTAACCGGAAAAGGCTCTTTTATTGCCAAGTCCGCAGAAATCCAACAACCAAGTCGAATTGAGGGGTCCGTGCATATCTCTGAAGGGGTTATCGTTCGACCACACACCACCATCAGAGGACCAACCTATATTGGACCAAATACCTACATCGGAAACAATGTCTTGGTTCGCGAATACACTTCTCTGGGCTCCAACGTTCTAGTAGGGTTTGGTGTAGAAATTAAAGAAAGCCTCATTTATGATGAGACCAAGATTGGTCGGCTTTGCTTCGTTGGAGATAGTGTAGTTGGTCGAAGGGTCGATATCGGCGCAGGCGCGCAACTCGTGAACCGACCCCTTGCAGGAAAATCTATTACGTCCATGATTAAAGGAACTCCTGAAGTCGTGCCACGAGATAAGTATGGTGCAGTTATTGGAGATCAAGCCATCCTAAGTCCCAATATTTCTGTCTATCCTGGCGTAAAAATTGGAGTAAATTCTATTATACTCCCTGGAGCAATTTTGTCCGAAGATGTTCCCTCCAATACCGAAGCACGTACATCTACAAAAGTTGCATTTCGTGCTCTTGACAAAACCCAAGAGAAAAAGACTTAAAGGTTTACACCGCGTCCGTCCCAATCGGTGACCTGGATTGGCAGTCGTACTAGCCTACGTTCTAATTTTAGCAAAATCTGGACGCGAATATGATATCATCGAAAGTTTGAAAGAATTCCCGCAAGTTAAGCAAGCCAACACCGTGCTAGGTTCTTGGGATATCATTGTCGCTGTTGAATCCGAGTCCATGGAAGCTCTTTACATTCTCGTTGAACGAATTCGCGCTCTCCGCAATGTAGAAAGAACATCGACACTCATTACGAGATAATCTTTTTTTTCCACTCACAAAAATTCATTAGCCTTTGGTTAAAAATGCAGCTAGCAACTGCATATTAGTAAGATGAGTATTAACTGATAAAACACTAACTTTTGCAACATACTAATCTGTCAGTATGCTTCCTTTCGTTGCGTTGTTATCATCCAGATGGTTGAACTGAAAGGGTTCTTCGAAAAAAATCAAATATTTAAATGGGAACCGGTGTAATGTTTTGGAGAGGTGAATGGATTGAGTGCAAACACTGAATCAACACAGTTACACAAAGCAAGTTGGGTTATGATCCTTGTTGGTGGAATTATTGTTATAGCTTCTCAAGGATTATCCATTTGGAGCTATTTCATGTTCTTTCAAATTTTACCAATGATGCCACCCGAGTTTGTCCCATTGATGCTCTTGTCCATGCAAATGATGCTAATGTTCATCGTTGTTGCAATAACCCTCGGAACTTTACTATTGATTGCGGCAGTCGTCGCATATTGGAAGAGTCCGTTGGTTGGTGGAATACTTGCTATCATTTTTTCCGTAGGGCTTTTTGCTATTTCTGGTTTCATCGCATGGGTGGGAGCAATTTTGGCAATAATCGGTGGTATTTTAGGTATTGTTAGTTCGAGGGGTCAATCAAAATCCCCTGAACCAGAAATCATCTAGACCGTATAAGAGTGAAGAAACTGAAACTTGGCTGAAGAATTTTAATCCCTGCTTTTATCAAGGGATCAGCTTCTGGTCCCTTCTTTTTTTTATTTCGGAAAAAATGTCTGGATAATAGACTAGCCAATTTTGCTGTCATCAATATAGTAACGCTTTTTCTTCAGATGTGAAAAAGAATCCTAAATCACGGATTGCCGCAGGATATTTACAGGCAGTTTCTCCAAGTTTTTTATTAGGGTTGAGAGTTCGTGATCATTATTACGAGATAATTAAGAGCCAAATCGTCTCTACACCTCAACCACCCATTTTTTATTAGCACAACCTAAGACACTACCTACAAAAATTAAACACAGTTCATCAAATGAGCACACCTGAGGTTGGTATTTGTGTCTAATTCAACCCCTGCTGCAAAAGAAGATCTCCAGACACTGGATGAACGCGCGGGTGATGCCAAATTCTTTCTCTCAATTGGGAGTGGTGCCTTCATCTTTCTAGGTCTAATTTTGCTTCTCCCTCTCTTCCTTGTCCCAGTAATTCCGCTACTAATCCCCATCAATATTGCCAGCGCTCTCCTAATCGCCGGATTTGGCTATCTCATTCCAGGACTCATCCTCTTTATCTGGGGTCTAGTTAAAGTATTCAGGGGAAAAGATCTTACCTTCCAACAAGTTTGGCATGCATCAATCCAACGCAAAGATGTTATCCGAACATTTCGATTCCTCATCTTTGTTAGCTTCTTTGTGTTACTCCTCATAGTCCCTGTTATTCTTGGGGTTTCAATCATCGATCTCATGAACGGCATCATCGAGTGGACCACACTAACCTTTGGGCCTGCCGGTGTCTATCTCGGTGTTTTCCTCATCAGCATCTTCGGTAACTTCACCGTTATCTTTCCCATTCCTTACCTGTTCATACTCCTGCTCATTGCCCTCCAACCCGGATTCACCCTGATTGACGGCTTCATCCTCGGCATCATTGCAGGCGCTGGTGCTGCTATTGGTGAGACTGTGTCATGGTTGTTAGGCCGATCGCAAAGCCAATCCCTTGAGGAATCACCAACCGGGCAACAAATTCTCAAGGTCCGTGAGCAAATCGAAAAGGGCTATGGTGGGTTCATCATCTTCTTTTATGCAGCTACTCCTTTACCCGACGACATCCTCATGATTGCCCTAGGAGCGACCAAATATCCACTGTGGAAGGCGCTCATCTTCTGCTTCTTTGGCAAAGTCGCTCTTGCTTTAATAATAACCCTTGGTGCTCTGTTACCTTTCCTCACTCCAATTCTTCTCCAGATATTCGGAGGTGGTTCGGATCCTATCATGGATACGATATACTTGCTCATCGGCATTGCATTAATCGCTCTGTTCTTTGTACCCTGGCGACGACTATTACAAAGAGTCCGTGGGGTATCAGAATAATCGCAAAAAATAGATGGTTTCCATTCCCCTCATTATTTGTCCTTTAGCAATTATTTGAATCTTAAAATCTGAATCACGTATCATCTGC
>JBHLSA010000120.1:0-5803 GCA_048882025.1 Candidatus Thorarchaeota archaeon
CACCACATTAGGCACCTTCGAGTCTGACAGAAGCATGGTTTACTATGCTAAGTCTACAATGTTGGAATATCACAATCTCCTCGCAATTCAATAGTGCAATCTCATGGCAAGAAGCAGTCTAGGATTTGTGACTATCTTTTATTAAGTTGACTCTGGTTTTAATGAGCTCTTTGTTTCCTATACTATTCCTGCAATAAAATCAAGATTAATTAACCAGTCATAAATCAGCAGCAGCTAACCGATCACGTAGCAGAGCTAGAATCTCTTTCCGTTTTCCACGAAAATCATACCGTTGTAGAAAATGAACTGAACCTTGAGTTACATCAATTTGACAAATTATCCCCTCAGGATCCTCTATTGTGTAACGTGTTCCTTCTTCGACTGTCACTGTACTGATATAACACATTGGAAAATGATCCAGTATTGATGCGATGAGAATTCCAACACGAATTACACCTAGGTCTTGTAATTCACGGGATGGAGTGGGTGCAACAGTTTCGGGTTTTAGCTCAACAGTAGTCTGAGCAAGAGTGGGTTGAGGGGCAGGTTTGTGGGTAGGAGCACTGGCTACACTCGGGGTTGGTGTAGGTTGGGGTGTTGCTGGAGCAGGAGATTGATTGCCGCTAAATCGGCCGAGAACACCATCGGTGATTTTAAAGTTTTGACTCAGCGTATGAATCAACTGGTCATAGTAGGATTTTATTTCAGGGTCATCAAGAATTTCGCCATCGATAATTTGAATATCAGAGACATCACGACCGATCTTATATGGGCCAAGTTGATAGCCAGCACTAATCAAAGAACGCCCTTTTCGTTGAGCAGCACGTCGTTCAATTAGCGATGTCGCTTCGCCTTGCCAAAGCCAAACTCGTTCTTTGATTTCATCAATTGCAATTACGATTCGATCTTGTGTTAGAGCTTCGACTGAAAGAGGTAGGGGCTCAATTATTCCTGAAGAGAATTCTAATAGTAAAACAAACTTGTCCGCCATAGCGAATATTCCCGCCTTAATAGGTAATAATGATGATTTAATTGTTGAATATACTTTACAGGCACAATAAGTTTTCTTGTGGAGGGGTTGTAATCCGGTAGGCGGATTTAGTGATAGCTACATTGATTTCGCTACGGACTCCAAATTTTCCCTTCAGATAAATACCTGGTTCAACTGAGACTACTGTATTTGGCAGTAGTAGCCGCGTTTCAGGCATTTCATAGCTATCTAAATTAGCACCCTTTCCGTGAGAATGGGAATCGATGCTGTGTCCGGTACGATGCAGAATCGCTTGTTCATAACCTGCTGAAATCATGATTTCACGTGCTCGCTCATCAGGAATACGAGCAGGAAGGAAAGGTTTGATAGCAGCTGTTGCAGCCTTTCTAGCCTCTATAATAGTATCCCAAACAGTCTGAATGGAATCAGGAATATGCGAGCCCGTGTAAGCCATCCAAGTGATGTCGGCAAAGATTTTCCATTTAGCCCAGAGGTCAATCATCAATAGTCTATCCTTTTCAATCAATGTATTTCCAGCAGTATAATGTGGATTTGCTGCATTGCTTTGGATAGCAACCATCGGTCTTTCAGTGAATGTGAGGTTTGCTTCTGATAGCTTATTCACAATAAAACCAGCAACTTGTTCCTCAGTAATCAAGCCCATATGATCTTTGATGTATGCAAAGGCTTGTTTCATGATATTTGTTAGGGTTTTTGCAGCACGTTCATGGCTTGCCATTTGGTTCGTGGAAAGTACAGAATGTATTATCTGCATGAGATTTTCACCCGAAGCCCATTGGACATTTTGAATTGTATCCCGAAGTAGTTTGAAGCGACCTGTGGGCAGCACATCTGTTTGTGGATTTTCGCTAAAATTGGCTGCAACCCTGTTGAATCCTTTGAGTTGGGTTTTCAGAACTTGAATAAATTTTGCTTGAGTTCGTGCATCATAAGTTTGAATTAGTGGAGTTAAATTGATCAGCTCAGTGCCTTCAACAGGTGACTTGACAATGGTAATTGTATCCTGAAGAGAGATAATAATAGCATAGAGGCGTGAACGTGGTGTAAGTTGACCAAGAAGAGCTTCTCCCGTGGGATCTATCCCCCGGAAATCAATAATCAGCCATGCGTCCAATTCAGAGGTTTCCATGAAATTCCGGAGAATCTTGAGTTTTTCAACCATTTCCATGAGAGGAATTGTCAAACTTCGAACACCTTGTAGGCGTTGTTTTATTCTGCCCAAAAAGATTTAGGCTCAGTTGTTATTTGCTACACGAATCCTAAACTAAATCAAGGTAAATATGGAGTTTATGGTGAACGATTCCGTGGTTGAAAAAGACGAATTCGGACTAATTCTTGAGAAGCTTCGGAAAACACAAGCTGCTATGCGTGTCTGTGTAAGAGCTATTCAAGATGCTCGCAATCGAGCTTGGGAATGGCGAGATCAGCGGGACGAATTACGTTCACAGACTCCGACGGTTCATAATGAGATATCAGAAATACGCATGGCTCGTGACGAATTAAATGCGGAGGTCCAACACCAAAAAAAACTTCGAGATGAAGAAACTGAACGGGCTCGCGTTTTGCAGGAAAAGTTCAACGAATTGCGCAGAGAACGAGGGGACCAACAAGAACATTTGTCTTTTGACGAATTACAGCACCGATTTCGAGAACTTGAATGGAAGCAACAAACTAGCTCATTAACGATTGAAGAAGAGCGTATCTTACTTGATGAAATGGAATATACTTCAAAAGCTATGGAGCAGGCGCGGGAAAACCAGCACCAATCGCTGAACCATAATGAAGAGATGGATAACCTTTGGGATGAAATTCAGGAAGCCCGTAATAAGGCGCAAGAGCACCATGAAAAAATGCAGGCGCTTGTCGATAAAGCACAGCAACAACACCAAAGCATAATCAATCTATCCCATAGTTTGGGTCCTACTCGTACGGAAGTAGAAGAAGCACATCAAATGTATGTAAAATGTCTACAAGAAGCCGATGAGATGCGTGAACGGTTTGATGAGCTCCAAAGGCAGGAAATCGATCTTAAGAGTCAATTGGATGCCATCCGTAAAGATCGCAAATCCGCGCGACAAGAACGTGAAAAAGTGGCCATGGAAAAATTAGCTGAACAAGCACGAGTAAAACAGCAAAATGGACAAAAGCTCACCATGGAAGAGTTACGGGCATTAATGGAGGCGGATGGGCTAAAATAGTTCGGTAATTTTTCATTTAAAATGAGCGTTGATAAATAAAATCAACAAGTGTTGATAATACATTCGTCGCTTTCTTGTTGGGGAAGACTTCTAATGCTTGCTTTGCCTCGATTACTAGTTTTTGAGCTTCTTTTTGAACGATTTGAGTTGCCCTAGTTTGTTTTAATAGTCCAATGACTTTCATGACAGCGGATTCGGTTGGGTTCGGGGAACGAAGAATGTTGAGCACATATGCATGGTCAGCTTCAGATAGTAGTGAAAGAGAGTGGAGCATTACTATATTTCCGAGCTTATGTTCATAGATATCTTTCCCAAGTTTCTTTCCAAGCTTCGTTTCTTCAGCAAAAAGATCAAGCACATCATCAGCCATTTGAAATGCAATACCTGCTTTCCACCCAAATTCACGAGCGGCAGTCTGCATTTCCTTTGATCCTCCCGCACAAATTACTCCAACTTCACAAGCCGCACGGATGAGAGCTGCAGTCTTGTATCCTATCATCGTTTCATAGTCTTTCAAGGAAACATTATGATATCGGTGTTTTTCAGTATACTCTTCAGTACTTGGAAGTTGCTCAAACAGGACATCTAAACGCTCCCCCTCAACCAATTCACGAATTGTATCTGCAACGATTCGTGCAATGGAAAGAGGATTCGGCGATTGAAGGACCCCTTCCTCAATTGCCTCACGGTAATGGGTGGATGCTAAAATTCCGAAGTTTAACCCATATTTTTTCCAGGTAGTTGGTAAGTTCCGGCGTACATCTGCATCATCAATGATATCATCGAGAATAAGGGAATAATTGTGAATCAATTCAATTGCTGCGGCAGCAGATAACGCACTTTCACGCTCACCATTTGCAGCTTCACAAAAAGTGATTGCTAAAGCAGGGCGTATCCGTTTTCCACCAGCTTGAACTTGATGAAAAACTACTTCCCGAAAATCCTCAGCTGCATTAACGCTGAGAAGCTCTAGCATTTTCTTATCGACTTGAGCTCCGAGTTTTCCCAGAATTTGTAAAATATCCGACATTGATTTCACCAAAAACCAATTCGAAGGCACTTTTTATCTAGTGCTATTTACGCCTTTCCTACAAATTATTGAAACCTAGAAGAATTGCGTTTGGGAAGGTAATTATTCGTGTGAGGTCACCAGCGACCGCCTCTTAGATTGAACACATAAGAATGTTTTAATGATGTTGGCAGCGCAGATAGCGGTTATACCCTGGTCAAATTGAGGAGTAAGTTCATTTACATCAAAAATATTTGCGCGCGGACCAATAACACGAAGAAGCGAAAGGAGTTCTGATGTTGTCAGCCCCGCCGCCTCCGGATTTCCAACTGCAGGTGCATAAGCAGGATCAAGCACATCCATATCAATTGAGATATACAATGGAGGACCTGGGGGAATAGCTTCATTTATCCGGTGAGCAATAGCAAACGCGCCCTCTTTGCGGATATCTCCACTAGTATAGAATCGAATGTTTTGATCCCGTGCATAATCGTATTCTTCCTTGGAAACTGCTCGCACTCCAATTTGTATTAAGTGATCAGGACCCAAGTGTTCAGTAATCCGCCTTTGTACACAAGCGTGAGAGAATTCAAGATCATTAAATCTATCACGAAGATCCATGTGAGCATCGAACTGGATTAATACAATATCACGTGGAAGTGCGCGAACCGCAGCTAAGGTTAGAGTATGTTCACCACCCAAGAGAATTGGAATTTTATCTTTTTGACTAATTTGAGCAACGACAGATTCAACTACAGTAAGCATACTCCGAACAGAATCTGACTGAATATTTACATTTCCAACATCAGCGAGAGTTAACTTTGCTGCATCAGCATCGTATTCTTCTTGAAGACAAAAGCTTTCAATATGCTGTGAGGCAGTCCGGATTGCAGTAGGACCTTCTTTTGCCCCGTGTCGATATGTACTAGTCTTATCGAACGGTACACCAATAATAACAAAAAGTGCGTGTGTTGGATCAATCGGGGCTCCGAAAAAGGTATTAACAACTGGAATGACTCCTTGAATAGAGAGAGCATCTGACAGCACAAATCCCTCGCTAGGAAAGACTGCAAAGCTTCTATTTGGATTTTGCCTTCGGCCATCTTAGATGAGTTGTGATGGAAGTTTAAGATCGAGGTCTTGTATGCGGGTTTTGAGGGTTGACGGCGTGTGAAGTTCATGGTAGAGGGCTTTCACGAAGTCTTTGATCAGATTTGCTTCTTGGGCTGCTTTATAGAAGCCTTTTACAAGCCATGCCCCCACAAAATATGTGAAGCCATAAGGGCCCCACATTGGATCCATCATAAAAGGCATCCGGGCTTGTGCATATTCATCTTCGTAGCCACCTAAATCCTTAAGGTAAGCTAAAACTTCTTTTTCCTCTAACTGTTTTTGATGTAGCATGACTAATGCATTAATCCCAACCGCACGTCGTAGTTGTAGCAACTTAGTGGTTACTAATTCAGGTTCTGTTAATGGTCGTTCACTAGTTAAGATGTCAGGACCAGCATCAGCTAAACCTTCAGCAATAGTACAATCTGGAGTATTGATTATCGCTATAGTGGCTTCCAGATTCTGGGTTCC